>CAZMSS010000001.1:0-56420 GCA_964568965.1 uncultured Verrucomicrobiota bacterium
ATATGGGCATAAGACCTTCCCGAAAATTGGGTAGACCGCCCTTAGGCCAGTGATTACCAACCGCAATTTATTCCTTTGCCGGAACACTGCCGTCTTTGACCTTCCATGCCATGTTCATCTGGTCGGGGTTGAAAGGGGCCGGGGCCTCGCCACCGGCTGCGTAGAGGTAGAGAGCTCCCATGTACACCTGGCCTGCAACATTGAGCAGGTACATGAAGAACACCAGACCCAGGAACCAGATGACGGAGCCAATCCCCAGGAACCAGAAGTTATGGAGGACGATGCTCAGGACGGTCGAGATGGCCAATATGAGGATGGATCCCAGGATCACGAGAAGTCCTCCGAACTGGATCCCCAGATAACCAAGCAGGGATTCCCCCCATGTCCGCTTGAGCAGCATCGCCGACGTCTTGAGGAACTCCACCGGATTGGCCTTTTCCTCCTCAATGACGATAGCAGGAATGACAAAGACGGATGCCACACTCCAGGCCAGGCCGATCAACCGGATGATCCAGCGACCGATGAACCCTACCCGCTCCTCCAGCCCCTTGATGATGAGACCAACCAGTCCGGCGAACAACGACCAGGCAATGATGGCTTTCCAGCGAGCCGAGGCCACCCGCAAACCGCCGGAGACTGACACCGGCCGCCCCCGCAAGGCGTTGAGTATCTGACTGTAGAAAGCCACATTGAAGAATGTGGCCAGAAATGTCGAGACCAGGTAGATGCCGGCCAGCAGTGCATACCCGGCAGGGTTAACACTAACATTCTTCCCCTCCGCATCCCAGGCTACCCAACGGTGGGCGACCGTTTGCCAGTGTGCCGATTCAGTATAACCATGGCCCGTATGCCACAGGGCGATGGGGGCAATGACAAACAGTGAGATGACCACCATCAGAATGGTGATGACTATGGGAAACAGGAGCAATTTCCTGTTACTGCCCACCACGCTGACTGAACATTTCAGCAATTCCCAACTTCTTATGAATCTACTCATCTTTTCCACCTTTCTCCGGGCTTCACACCATTCAGGAAATGTTTCGTCAATCGTAACTGTCGAAACTCATTGCTCAGTCGGATTCTCCTCCTCCGGGAGGGATTGTCAAGGGGGAGGGGCGTTTTTCAGTCTGAATGGAACTGGATATGGCCACCGACGCCCCCCGGTCCCTCCACACGGCCCGAACGAGGTGGCTGAGGGTGTGCAGTACTGCGCGCGCTGTCTGATTGCCGTGGTATTCTGGACAAAGGGCTGGCACCAGCCCGTCACGAATCAGTCCGTGTGGGCGATCAGTTGCTCCTGTATTCCGTTTTTCTGTCCTGCCTGCGGGCAAGTTCGCTGGTGTAGTGAAGACCGAGACTGTCAGCTCGTTCGATGGCCCAATCGGTCAGTCGCGTGGTGCCGACGGGCGGAGAGTCAACAAACAGGAGATTGTCCATCAGGCCCCTGATTTCTTCCCGGGTGATCATCACGTCACCCAGGAGTTTCCCGATGATCCACCCGACGGCATAACCAGCAGCTTGAGGTACTGAAACAATGGGCCGCTTCTTTCCAATGATCTTCCCGATTGCCTCAGCCAATCCCCTGTATGTGAAAGTCTCGGGACCGATGGCGTTGAGGGTGGTGTTGCCTGTGTGCTTGCCCTGTTCCACGGCAAGTTGGGCAAGGTCATCAACATGGATGGGCTGAAGTTTGTACTGTCCGTCCCCGAAGACTCCGAATACGGGGAGATGACGCAAGGCCCATGCGATGTTGTTCACCAGGATATCTTCTTTCCCGAAAAGAACGGTTGGCCGGAGAATCGCATGGGAGAGACCACTCTCGCGAAGGGATCGTTCCAGCCGTGCCTTCCCTCTGAAGTACTCCAGCGGCGAGTCCTCTGAAGGGTTGGTTATGCTGACATGCACCACTCGGCTCACTCCCGCTATTTTCGCTGCCTGGAACAATGTCTCCGTGTTCCTCACGGCATCCGCTTGGGTGAAGTCGCCATGGTTGAACCGAACCCAGTACGTATTGTACAGCACGGAAACTCCCCGGAGTGACTCTGCGAGTATTCCCGGAGAGTCGAAATTGAATGGCAGAACCCGGACTCGATCACCGAAGGGATTTCTCCGGTGAAGTGAGTTCGTGAGTGTGATCACATTTTTCCCCTCAGCCAGAAGACGCTGGGCGATATACTTGCCCGAGTATCCGAAGGCCCCGGTTACAGCATGTATGTTGTCCTGACGCATTATTTCCGGTCAACCCCCGGATTCACAACAATTTCCTTAAATGACGGCAAAGCAGCCTTGAATAGCGCCTGATGACCCGCTGCTGTTGGATGCTGGCCGTCACAGGTGTCGAACGATACATGCCCCAGATCGACGAGGCAGGCGTTCTCATCCTTGGAAGTGTTCTTGTAGCTGTTAAAGGCCCGGGTCACTTCGGCACGCGCCCGGCCGGACACCGGGATCATCACGTATATCTTAGCGGCTTGGCCGGCCCGATTGCGCAACGTGATGAGCGCCTCGGTCACCGCCGTTTCGGCCGGTGCCCCGTTCTCGCCCAGATTGACCAACACGACATCGGGTGATGGATTTAACTTCCCACCCAGCAACCGACTTTCCGTCGATGTCCTCTGATCGATCAGCATTTTAAGCGCGGGCACCCCGGCCATTCCCCCGCCCCAGTTATAGCCCCCGTAAGCAATCCTGGATTCCCGATAACCAAAATGTCGGGCGAGAAGATAGCCGTAACTCGCGCGTCCGTCCTCTGACGCCGCCCAGGCATCATCCGGCGGCCGCCCTTGTCCTTTCGCGTATGCGGCACCATCGCCCGACATGATCGAATCACCGATGTTCAACCAAACCCTGTCGGGGAGCCTGGCGGGCACGACAGAACCGCCCGCATCCACGACAAAGCCGCAGACCTTGAGTGCATTACCCGGTACCTCACCGTTGAAGCGATCCTCGAAAGGAGACATCCCCTTGAGATACAACTCGATCGTCGGATCCTCGATTCCCGAAGACAACAACACGGATTTTTCATTTGCAGCGAGTTGATGGGTTTGCGGAATGCCTCCGTTTACCGACCACGCGATAATCGGAAAACGCGAAGGAACCTTGGTGGTCAAGTGGTCGGTGGCCACCTGCAACGCCACCTGCCGGGTGCCCTTGAACGTCAGCGTAATGGACGCCCCATTAACCGTTGAGTTAATCGAATCGCTCTTACACACCCAATTGTAAGGGGAAAACCCCTTAGACACATTGCTGTCCGTGACCGGGATCACGGCTCCCATTAGGACCGCACCCTGTGCAAGCACTCCGCAAATAGTCGTCATGCTGATATGTCGAATCATGGTTTTCATGTTCATCTTTTCCTTATACAGATATCTTCCTGTGACCTGCGGTCCGCAACCCGCAAGATCCATTCAGTTTCAGCGATAAGCTTTTATCCCTTCTGACAGGACTCTCAAGCCCTTTCTTGGCTCCGACACCGGCTCTCTGGTTTCTGAAGCAGTGGATCCGGCCCGTCCATTGCGCGCCACACCGATTCAAAACCGAAAGTACACAAGGCGTGGCCCTTGACATTGCCGGGGAATGTGAGACGCTTTCAAATATTCTGAAACGGCTTATTCAGGTTATCCACCTGATCTGGAAACCAGTTCAAACTCCTGAGGACACGCAACGCATATGGCACAAGAAGTCTTCTTCAGCTATCACAATGGATCCGATAAATAGCGGGCATACAGGATTTGCAACAAATACAAGGGCCAGGCCTTGGTGCTGAACCGTAATGAACAAGGGAAGAAGGGGAATGAGGTTTAAGATGAAGTATTATACACCGTGGTTTGTGTTGGCCGTGGCGATAGAACTTGTCTGGCCGGGGGCTGGTCAGGCCGCACCTGAAGGGAGCGCAAAGGGTGGCGTTCTGCCCGTCACCAAAGACCTGGTCTGCTGGTATGATGCGGCTGTCGGCGTCACCACGGGATCCAATGGGGTGATCCAGACCTGGGCCGACTTGTCGGGCAACAATCACTACGGTACGCGAGCCTCCGGTGCGCCGGTCCTCGCCTTGAACCAGGTTAATTCCAGGCCCGCGGTCCAGTTCAGGACAGCGTCCGGGGCCTGCGGATTTAACGTGGACGGACCGTTCTTCGTGGAGCAGCAATACCTCGTGGTGCGCTCGCCGCATGACAAATGGAACAACGACGGTTGCTTTCTCGGCCGGAGATGGGGACGGAGCTCATGCTACAGGCTCGGAAGGAACTCCTCAGGGTTCTGGCAGGACCAGTTCCCGGAGGCGGTCTCAAAGAATGGGAAAAAACTTAGGGATCGCCCGTTTGACATGGCACCTATCACCGAATACATGGTCCTCAAGATTGATGTGAACGATGGGGACATGAGCCGGAATACCTACCAGATAGGCATTGGGGATCTCGCCTCCTGCGACTTTGATGTTGCCGAAATCATTGGCTATGCCAGCTCCCTGTCATCCAATGAAGAGGCAGCGGTGGGCCTCTATCTGGCAACCAAATACGGGATCAGCACGTCGTATGCCGCTCCCTCGAGCGGGGTTCCGCTTAGCGTTCCGGTCGTCCCTCGCGTTTCAGCCAAGTCATCCAGCCAGGCGGTGACGGATACCAAGCCGGCTCTTCTGGTAACCAATGGCCTAGTCTGCTGGTTTGATGCATCTTCAGGCATCACGACAGGCAGCAACGGGGTTGTACAGACCTGGAATGACCTGTCGGGCAATGCTCATCACGCCACCCCCGGGGGCAGTGCGCCGGCGCTTGCCTTGAACCAGATCAATTCGAAACCAGTGGTCCAGTTCAGGAACAACTGGCTCGCCCTTGCGGGAACGTTCTTTGCCAAGGAGCACTACATCGTGCTGCGCTCGCCGGTCGACAAGTGGAGTGGCCCCGGAAGCTTTCTCGGCCGCCTCAAGGGGCGGGGTTCAAGCTATAATACCTGGGCCGGAGACACCGGATTCTGGACGGATCAATCCCCGGTTGCTGTTACCAGGAATGGGACCGTGCTCCCGGGAATCGGGTTCGATTGTTCGCCGATCACCAATTACATGGTACTCAAGATTGATGTGAATGATCACAGCACAAATGCGGCCAGCTACGCGATCGGGAATAACGACGGTATGGCCGGGTGTAATTTTGACGTTGCCGAGATACTCGGGTACCAGTCCATGTTGTCACCTCTCGAGGAGGAATCGGTGGGTGCCTACCTGGCGGCCAAATACGGGATCAGCACGGCGTATCGACCGCTTCCCCGGACAGGGGGCGGGCCGGTTACCCCTGCGTCGGTTCAATACAAACGCTGGCAACATTCCGGATCCCTCTTCCTCCTGACCACCCCGGAAGGCGCGAACCTGGAGGCATCGGCCTCTGAAGATAACTTCCCGGTTCTGGTCCGGTTGAGCAAGGACTGGTTCAATTTCAGCGAGGCGAAAGGCGGGGGAGCGGATATCCGTTTTGCCACCGCCGCTGATATCCCGCTGGCCTTCCAGATCGATGAATGGGATGCGGCCGCCGGAACGGCCCTCATCTGGGTGCGGGTGCCGTTGATCAAGGGCAACGCGCGGCAGGAGCTGAAAATGTACTGGGGGAAAGCCGACGCCGCCAGCGAATCCAGCGGACCAGCGGTGTTTAACAGATCCAATGGCTATCTCAGCGTGTGGCACATGAACGATACTGTGAAGGATGATGCCGGCACGCTTGACTCAACGGATGTGGACACCTCCTCTTCTTCCGGAATGATCGGCATGAGCCGGCATTTTTCGGGTGGCAAGGGGATCAGTTGCGGCAATAAAATCACAACCTATCCGTTCGCCTCCAGCCCCCATACGTCCGAGGCCTGGTTCAAGGGGGAGAAATTAAACAAACCCATTCTCGTCTGGGGCAAGCATGACATGGTGAATTTACAGTTCCTGAGCACGCCGCCCCATGTTGCTGCAGGGGGCGTTCACGGAACCAGCGTGCTTCAGAAATCCGGGTGGTTTCATGTCGTTTACACCTATAACGGCCAGAGTGGCCAGATCTATGTCAATGGGCAGTCTGACGTCCCGGCTCCCGTGCCGGACCAGATGGACATCCTGACGCCGGTGTCGCTGGGGATCGGCGGCGGTTTCATTGGTGACATCGACGAGGTGCGGGTTTCCCGGTGGGCGCGCTCCTCCAACTGGGTGAAACTCCAATACGAAAACCAGAAACCCCTGCAAATGCTGGTGGGGCCCCTGGTGCAATCAGGCAAGGGGTTTTCGGTTTCAGAGAAGAAGATCACACTGCTGGAAGGTAAAAGCATCGTGATCAAGGGCCGTGCCGGTGGTGCGATGAAGGTTTATTGGATCGTTAAGAGCGGCGGGGTGGAAACGATAGCCGCCGTGGATCAGTTCAATTTCACGGTGGAGGCCGGCCGGGTGACCGGGGACCAAACGTATACCCTGCAGTTCAAAGCGGTCTATCCTGACGGAGTGAAGACCCAGGATATTCCCGTCACGGTGCGGGAAGATATTCCGGACCCGGTATTCACCCTGAAGGCTCCGGCGAAGTGGGATGGCCGCGAGACAGTGGAAGTGGTCCCTCAGATCGACAATCTGCCGGCCATGCAGGCGAAGCATGCCGGTGAACTGAAATACGAGTGGACCGTTACGCCCATGGTGGAGGCCAAGGAGATTGTGTCGGGGAAACTGATCCTCAAGAGGGCGCGAAATAGCGGGACGATGCCCGTGACCGTCGCGGTCAGTAACGGTGGAAAGCCGGTCGCGCAGACGATGCAGATCGTGGTCAGGGAACCTGCGAAAGATGCATGGGTGCAGCGTATTCCCGGCAAGGACGAGAAACCCCTCAACAACCAGTTCTATGCCCGTGACGACAAGAATGAGGGCACGCTCTACTACAACGGCATATTGAGCAATGCCGCTGATACGGTTTTCCTGAAGGTCTATGCCGACGACAAACTTGTGAAAACCGAAAGCCAGAAGCTCACGGCGGACAAAGCCTATGCGTTTTCAGCCAAGCTCAAGCCCGGCCTGATCAAGTACAAGGTGGAGTTCGGTTCCAAAAACGGGGATGCCGAGACGATACTGCAGACCGTCACCAATCTTGTGTGTGGCGATGCCTACCTGATCAACGGCCAATCGAATGCGTTGGCCGTTGATTGGGGGCCGGGCGAACATCCTGACACGAGCGAGTGGATCCGCAGTTTCGGCGACAACGGCGGCGACACCATCAGCGGGTGGGGCAATGCCGTCCGCCGCCAGGGCGGGCACTGGCAGATCGGATGCTGGGGAATGGATCTTGCCAAGCTCCTCGTGGACAAGGAGAAGATCCCGATCTGCATTATGAACGGGGCGGTCGGTGGCACGCTGATCGAGGCTCACACTAGAAACCTGACTAATTCCGTTGAAAAGGCGTCGATCTATGGGCGACTGCTGAATCGTATCGAGAAGGCGGGGCTCACCCACGGGATCCGTGGCGCCTTCTGGCACCAGGGCGAGTGCAACCAGAGCAATTGGGGTGAGACGGGCGGCTATGGGTGGGAATCGTACGAGACGTTGTTCCTGGAAATAGCGGCGGCCTGGAAGCAGGATTATCCCAATATCCAGCATTACTATCTATTCCAGATCTGGCCGAACTCGTGCTCCATTGGAGGTAACCGGCACAGCGACAAGCTGCGAGATGTGCAGAGGATCCTGCCGCGGCTCTTCTCCAATATGACGCCGATATCGACCCTGGGGATCAAGCCGGAAGGGCCCTGCCATTTCCCGCCGGCGGGCTATGCGGAATTGGCCCGGCAACTACTTCCCGTGGTTGAGCAATACAACTATGGAAAAGAACCCGCCAAACCTGTCACAGCTGCCGACCTGAAGAAGGCTTACTACACGAGTGCCTCGAAAGACGAGATCGCCCTGGAGTTCGACCAGCCGATGGTGTGGAGCGATGCCCTGGCCAGCCAGTTCTACCTGGACGGGAAAGAGGGGCGGGTCGCGGCGGGTGACGCGTCCGGCAAGGTAATTAAACTCAAGCTGGCTTCTGCCGAGACCGCGAAAACAATCAGCTATCTCGCCGACCGGAAATGGGACTCCAAAAACCTGCTCAACGGACAGAACGGGATTGCCGCACTCACCTTCTTTGAAGTGCCTCTCGATTTTTAAAGGGGGCAAAATTCATCAAGCTTGAACTCGAGGCCGTTTTTTGGGACTCTTATAAAGATGACGGATGTTATTCAGGAGTTTCAGTCAACCGTCACCAGATACAGATTCTTTCATAACTATGACCATTAAAAGCAAACGCATCCACCTGATTGAGCGGAGTGACGGGATCAAACGGGTTGAGAATCAGGTATGGGAAAGCGGGTATTGGCTGTTGCCTGAACCCAAGGCCAAGCAGTTGCTGAACGGATCGGTGCTCTTTCACAAGAAACGTAATGAGCCCTCCTATTTCGGCGGCATCATCCTGAATTACCGCATTCAGGATACGGGCAAGTGGAAAGGGCGGGTCATCTTCACTTTCGAGTACCGGGCTGACCATCGGATGGCGTTGGCGCAGGGGGGGTGGAGCAAGGACATGAAGGTTGTGTTCAAGGAGTGATGGCCTTTACATCGACTCCCCCAGCCAGTGCCCTGCTTCACGGGCGTATTGTTGCGGCCTATGGGCGGCAGTATGAAGTGCGGATAGACGGACGCCTCCCCGGCAACAACCTGTTGATGTGTTTCCCCCGGGGCAAGAAAAGCCTCTATGCCTGTGGCGACGAGGTCGAGGTGGAAGCCTCGGGTGAGACCCAGGGCGTCATCGTGGCCCTCACTCCCCGCCGCAGCCTGCTCCACCGTGCCGATTCCTTTAAGGAAAAACTGATTGCCGCCAATGTTACGCAGGTGGTGATGGTGGCGGCGACGGAGCCGGGGTTCAGCGATGAGCTGCTGATGCGCTGCCTCTGTGCGGTTGAATCCCAGGGCATCGAGGGAGTGATTGTGCTCAACAAGTGCGACCTTTCCACTCATCTTCAGCGCGGTCGGGATTTGCTGGCCCCCTTTGCAAGGCTGGGGCATCCCGTGCTCGAGGTGAGCGCACAGGAGGGCGATCTTGAGGAGCTGCGCCGGCGCCTGTCCGGCCATGTCTCGCTGCTCGTCGGCCAGTCCGGCATGGGTAAGACAACCCTGACCAATGTCCTGGTGCCCGAAGCCGCGGCCAGGACGGGGATCGTGTCGGAAGCGCTCGGCAGCGGCATGCATACCACGACCCATGCCCGATGGTATGACCTTCCCGGTGGCGGGGCGTTGATTGATAGTCCCGGCCTGCAGGCCTTCGGCCTCACGCACTTGTCGCGCGAGCAGCTTGCGGAGGGGTTCCGGGAACTGAAGCCGCTGCGCGGTCAGTGCCGGTTTCGTGACTGCCGGCATGACCGCGAGCCCCAGTGCGCCTTTCGTGCCGCACTGGCTTCAGGCGTAATTGACGCCCGGCGGTTTCAGGTCTTTATGACCCTCCTCGCCGAAGACGACAAGAAGCCGAAATACTGATCATCAGTCAATCTTGACTTCCTTGCCGGCGGCCGCAGAGCGGTACACGCCGTCGAGGATTTTCTGAACGGTCAGGCCGTCCTCGCCCGGGGCTTCGAGCGGCGAGCCCGTGAGGCAACCATCCACGAAGTTCTGCAGCTTGCTGGTAAACATGGCCTCAAAGCTGCCCTGCGGCAACCACTGCGGGGTGATGTTGACCATCGTTCCGGCCTTGTCGGTGAAGACTGCGGCGGGATCCCAGTTGCAACCGCCCTTATCCCCGATCATGTTGAAGTTCCAGACATCCTTCTCGATATGGCCGCAGAAACTCGACTCGATCTGCAGCACCGCGCCATTCTCAAAGCGGATGTGGCCGATGGCAAGGTCTTCGACGGTGTAGGTCTTGTGGTCCCAGTTCGGCCAGGGGATGACCACGTTGCTCTTCTTGTTGCCCATATAGGTCCAGACGTTGCCCGTGGCGGCTACCGGGCGCGGCCGGCCCATGGCGTAGTGCGCCATCTCGATGACGTGCACGCCGATGTCGATCATCGGTCCGCCGCCCTGCAGGGCCTTCTGGCCGAACACGCCCCAGTTGGGGATGCCGCGCCGCCGCAACGCCTGGCACTTCACAAACATGATATTGCCGAACTGGCCTTCTTCGCGGAACCGCTTGATCATCTGGGTGACGGGGTGATAGCGATATTGGAATCCGGTCACGAGCACCTTGCCGGCCTTCTTGGCGGCGGCGATCATCCGGGTGCATTCCGCCGGGTTCATGGCCATGGGCTTTTCGGTGATGACGTGACATCCCGCGTTGGAGGCGTCAATAGCCGCCGCGGCATGCACGCCATTGGGTGTGCAGACATCCACGGCGTCAGGCTTGACTTCCTTCAGCATGACCTTCCAGTCCTTGTAGAGTTTCTTGATGCCGAATTTTTCCTGCATCACAGCCAGACGTTCGGGCTTGATATCCACTCCGGCCACGATCTCCACATCCGGCATGGCGGCAAACGTCCTCAGGTGAAGTTCGGAAATACCGCCGCAGCCGATGACCGCCACGCGCAATTTCTTTCCCTTGTGTTCGACCTTCTTTTCGCCACCCAAAGACTCGGTTGATACTGCACTGTTCGCCATGTGATATACTCCTTAGTAAAGTTAAATAGGGACCCGACAGTCCACGCGGACCATCAATTGACCGTTAACTTTGTTGATTTTCCCCAAACAAGTCAACAACCACTTCACAGGATAAAGAAAGTTCCGGTGCGGCACATCCGGGTTCCTTCAGCCATTTCCTCGCGTCACATTGGGCTGGAACTTCGTTGATGGAAGAGTATCCTTCCCGATCAGGAATGACACCAGAACAGGAGCCAGAATGCCAAACATTGCCAAGGTTTTGAGAGGCGGAATCACCCGGAGGTTCTTCCTCTCCCGCATGGTGGTCCTGCTGTTGTTGCTGTTGCTTCCGGGACAGGCCCGGGCGCAGTTGGAAACCGGGTCAGACACCGGCCAGGTGTTCGTTCTGGTGCGCCTCACGGATTATGCGGGGCTCACCACCTACAAGGCGGCCACCCCGGAAGAATTCATCGAGCTCGCCAGCGTGGCCAAAAAGGACAACCTGGCGCTCCCCGCGGCCTATGCCAATCTCCGCAAGGATTGGAAAAAAACCCAGAGCAAAGTCGAGAAGCGGACTGTTAATAATGGGGGCCAATCCCAGCAGGTTGACTATAAGGTTCCGGCACCGCCCTTTCCCTTGAAATGCCCGGCACCGCGGGAAGTCAAGCAGATGGGACGTTTTTCCTCTGCGGAGGCGCTGGACAAGGCGAAGGCCCCGCTCGAGGAGAACGAAGCGAAACGTTTGGAGCGGCTGACCAAGGAGAAAGAAGCCAAGGAGGCGGCGGCCGCGCCAAGGACGGACGCCATGTCGAATAGCACGCAGGATGCCTTCGGGTTTAAGCGCCCCCCCCCAAGGCCCTCGACAAAGCGGTCGACCAGGACGAGGTCGGTGAGCCCGGTGTCGGAGACGGAGATGCTGGAAAAATTGATCGAGGAAATTGAGCGTGTGAAGATTGAGAATGACACCTCGGGGGCTGTTGGGGGACTGCGTGGAGCCGGGAGCTTGACGACCATGAACCAGAAGACCGGGGCGGATGCCAAGGCGGGCGGCAAGGGTGGCTCGAAGACCGGCGCCAAGGCGATCAAGCGCATCGGGGAGTGAGCCGTTGAATGTTTGTCCTGCCCCTGATTACTCCGCCTGCCGGATCGGCAGTTTCCGGCTGTTTCGCAGGAACAAGGGGATCCGCTCGAGGGGTGCCTCGGCGGTGATCCACTGGCCGCCCTCGTGTACCCGGTCCGTCCAGGCATCTGTCCAGCGCGCGCCGGCCGGCAGGTAGACCCGCTTCTGTGTGGCGCCCTTTTCCGTCACCGGTGCCACCAGGAGATCCGGCCCGAAGCAATACGAGTCGCCAATGTCATAGCAGGAGGGGTCTCCGGGAAACTCCAGGAACAGGGGGCGCATCGGGGGGAGTCCCGTCTCGTGCGCCTCGGTCATCAGTTCCCGGATGTAGGGGCGGAGCCGCTCGCGCAGCTGGAGATAGCCGGTCAGGATCCCGTAGACCTTTTCGCCGTAGGACCATACCTCATTGTCGGCACCGGTCAATTCCGGAACGGAGGTCCAGCACGAGGGATTGCGCACGCCGTGGAGCCGGCATACGGGGCAGAATACGCCGTATTGGAACCACCGCACGAGCAGCTCATGGAACTCGGGGCTTGCGGCCTCGCCGCCGCTGAAGCCGCCGATGTCGGTGTTCCACCAGGGGATGCCGCTCATGGCCATGTTCAGGCCGGCGGGAATCTGTTTTGCGAACACCTCGAACGAGGAGGTAATGTCGCCGGACCAGACAATCGCCCCGTAGCGCTGGCTTCCCAGCCAGGCGGCCCGGCACAGGGTCGCGATCTCCGTCTCGCCCTCGCTGCGCAAGCCTTCGTAAAAGGCCTTCTCGTGGAGGAGCGGATAGAGGTTTAGGACCTCCTCGCCGTTCCCCGCCCACATCCGCAGGTTGTCGAAATGAATCGGGAAAATCTCCGGCTCGCACTGGTCGAGCCAGAAGAGCTTGATGCCATACCGGTAGTAGTTTTCCTTGATCTTCCCCCAGAGGAAGTCGCGCGCTTCCGGATTGGTGGCGTCATAGTACTGCGACGACACGACGCCCTTGGGGGACACGTCGATGAAGGTGTGGTGATAAGGCTCGCCGCGCTCGGCCCGGATCAGCAGGTTGCGACTGGCCATTTCGCTGTAGTTTTCGCTGTTTCGGTTAACGTTGGGCCAGACCGAAACCGCCAGGGTTACGCCCATGGCCTTCAGCTCGTCGACCATCGCCTGCGGGTCCGGCCATTCCTCGCTCTTGAACTTGAAGTCGCCCAGCATGGGCCAGTGGAAGAAGTCGATCACGATGACCGACAGTGGCAATCCACGCTCCTTGTAGCCGCGGGCCACCTTGAGGAGCTCCTCCTGTGAGCGGTAGCGCAACTTGCATTGCCAGAACCCGATGCCCCATTCCGGCATGACCGGCGGGAGCCCCGTGAGCCGGGCGTAATGGCCCAGGATTTCAGAATAGGACTCGCCGGTCGTCACGAAATAATCGATGCCCCGGCAAGCGTTGGCGGCCCAGCGCGTGCGGTTCTGTGCGAGTTCCACGCGGCCGATGGCGGGGTTGTGCCACATGAAGCCGTATTGCCGGCTCGACACCAGGAACGGGATGCTGATGTCCTTGTTGATCTGGTGCAGGTCCAGCACGCAGCCCTTCTGGTTGAGGAGGCCGTGCTGGTACTGCCCCAGTCCGTAAATCTTTTCATCGGGGTACGCCGTGAAATCGGCGGTAACGGCATACGCGTTGCCATGGAGCGGGCGGTAATCGGCGCCCTGCTCGGCGCACAGCGGCGTCTCGCCCGCCGTGGAGACGCGGAAAAACGAGACTCCTCCCCGGATGTTGATCTGCGCCTTGAGTTTGCCATTCGTGACAAAGGCGTTGCGGCCGCTGATTTCGACTGAGATTCCCGCGGGTGCCGGAGGCAGGAGGGCATCGGTGTCGGCCGGCATCTCCGCCGTCAGGCTTTTGCGAACCCGCAAGGTGTCCGGCCCGTAGGCCTCCAGCCAGACTGTCTCCCCGTTGCACTGTACGATGATCCGGTTCCCCTCTTGACGAAATTGATTCACGGTAAAGTCCCTTTCGTGACCTAAAATGGCCTTGCATCCGATGTCTGGTGCAACATATTCTAACTGCTCGAGAAATTCAAACAGGGAAGTCGTGCGGATATGAGCCGCAGAAGAGGTATAAAGACGTGAAGCAAGCAGTTATGATTCGTCCGGGGGTTATTGAACAACGTGAAGCAGTTGAGCCCAAGGCGGGGCCGGGAGAAGTGCTGTTGCGCGTCCGGCGTATCGGGGTGTGCGGCTCGGATATCCATGTGTGGCACGGCAAGCATCCCTTTACCTCCTATCCGGTGGTGCAGGGGCACGAATACAGCGCCTCCGTCGAGGCCGTCGGGGCCGGGGTCACCCGTGTGAAGCCCGGCATGAAGGCGACCGCCCGCCCGCAGGTCGTCTGCGGCGTGTGCGATCCGTGCCGCCGGGGCGATTACCATATCTGCAACCAGCTCAAGGTGCAGGGGTTTCAGGCACCGGGCTGCGCCCAGGATTTGTTCGTGGTTCCGGAGGACCGCCTTGTGGTGCTGCCGGAGAGCCTGTCGTATGAGCAGGGGGCCCTGGTGGAGCCGGCGGCGGTATCAGCCCATTCTACCGGGCGGGCCGGGGATTTGAAGGGAAAGAACGTCGTGGTGCTTGGCGCGGGCACGATCGGCAACCTCGTCGCCCAGGCGGCGCGCTGCCGCGGGGCCAGGAACGTCCTGATCACCGACCTGAGTGACTTCCGGCTGGAAAAGGCCCGGGCCTGCGGCATTGCCAACACCTGCAACGTGAAGCAGGAGAAGCTGGCTGATGCGGTGAAGCGGGTTTTCGGCGACGAGAGCTTTGACATCGCGTTTGAGGCCGTGGGGGTGGAATCGGCCCTCGATGACGCCGTGCAGACCATCCGCAAGGGCGGGCGCATCGTGGTGCTGGGCGTGTTCGGCGACCGGCCGCGCGTGGATATGTCCATCGTGGGCGACCGCGAACTGAGCCTGATCGGCACGCTGATGTACAAGCACGAGGACTACGAGCAGGCGGTGAAATGGATCGCCACAGGCGCGCTGGTGACCGAACCCCTGATCACCCGGCATTTCCCCTTCGCGCAGTATGTGGATGCCTATCACTTCATCGAGGCGCAGGGCGACAAGACGCTGAAGGTCATGATCGATGTCAATTGACGTTCAGTCGTTTCCCCCGCTGTGTGTTGGCATCGGCGAGATCCTCTGGGACTTGCTTCCCACAGGCAAGGCGCTTGGCGGCGCCCCGGCCAATGTGGCGGCGCACACCACCCAGCTTGGCGCGCGAGGGGCGGCCGTCAGTGCGGTGGGCGACGACCCCGACGGGCACGAGATTTTGAAACGGGTGCAGGCGATGGGGGTGGACGCCTCCGGCATCCAGGTCCGGAGCGACCTGCCGACCGGCGCGGTGGATGTGATCCTCGACAAGGCCGGGATTCCCTCGTTCACGATCCGGGCCCCCTCCGCCTGGGATGCCATCACGATGGATGCGGCCCTGGAGCGGCTGGCGGATGCCGCCGATGCGGTGGTTTTCGGGTCCCTGGCGCAACGCGATCCCCGCAGCCGCGAGGGGATCGGGCGATTCCTCGGCCGGGTCCGGCCGGGCTGCCTGAAGGTGTTTGATATCAACCTGCGCCGTCCGTTCATCTCAGAGCCCGTCATCCGCGAATCACTGGAACGGGCGGATGTGCTGAAGCTGAACGATGGCGAGCTGCCGGTTCTGGCGGGGATGCTGGGGCTGGCGGGGGATGAAACCTCACAGCTGCGGGCCATCCGCCAACTGTTTGATCTGGACCTGGTGGTATACACCCGCGGGGACAAGGGGAGCCGGATGATCACGGCGCAGCAGGATGAAAGCCATCCGGGCTATCCGGCCCGTGTGGTGGATACCGTCGGCGCCGGCGATGCCTTCACCGCGGCCGTGACCGTCGGATTGCTGGATGGGATGGACCTGTCGCGGATCCAGGATCTGGCCAACCGGGTGGCGGTGTTTGTATGTTCCCAGCCCGGCGCGGTGCCGCGGCTGCCGGAGGAACTCAGGAATAATTTCGAAACTCACAAATCAAGAAAAGGAAAAGCATGAAATTCAACTATTGTCAGACGACGGAACTGGTGTTCGGGCGGGGGCGGACGGCGGAACTCGGGCAGATTGCAAAACGATTCGGCACCAAGACCCTCCTCGTGACGGTCAAGGAATTCCCCGCCGTTCGCAAGCAGTATGCGCAGGTGAAAAAGATCCTGGCCAAGGCCGGCGTGAAGGTGACCCATTATGACGGCGTGGTGCCGAACCCGACCGTGGCCTCAATCGATGCCGGCGCGAAGCTGGCGCGTGCCTGCGGCGCGCAGTCGGTGATCGGGCTCGGCGGCGGTTCGAGCATGGACAGCGCCAAGGCGATCGCCGTGGCCGCCACGCATCCGGGGAGCTGCTGGGACTACCTTTTCTACAAGAAGGCCCCCACGACCAAAACCCTGCCGATCATTGCCGTCACCACGACCTCGGGCACCGGCTCGCAGGTCACCCAGGTAGCCGTGATCACCAACCCGAAAACCCGCGACAAGTCCGCCATTTACCACCCGAATGTGTTTCCCAAGGTGGCGGTGGTCGATCCGGAGCTGATGGTCACGGTGCCGCGCAAGATCACGGCGGCCACGGGCTTTGATGTCTTCTGCCATGCGTTTGAGTCCGCCATTCATCCCAATACCAGCCCGATGACCAACATGATGGCCTGGGAGGCGATCAGCCTGGTGGTGAAGTGGCTGCCCAAGGTGCTGGCCGACGGAACGAACCTCGATGCACGTGAAGCCATGGCCCTGGCGGACACCCTGGGCGGGTACAGCATTGCCGCGGCCGGTGTCACCCTGCCGCACGGCATGGGCATGGCGATCGGCGGCATGTACCCGCATGTGGCGCATGGCGAAGCGCTGGCCATCGTGTATCCGGCCTTTGTTCGGTATACCTGGCGCAATGCGGTTCCCCAGTTCGCACGGCTGGCCCGCATCCTGAATCCCGCCCTCGTCCGCGCAAACGATCGCGTGGCCGCCGCGCGGTGTGAAGAGCTCGTCACGGCCTTCCTGAAGAAGATCGGCATGCGGCTTTCCCTTGAGGGGATGAATGTTCCCGCGGCGGAGTTGCCGGCCCTGGCCAGGCAGTGCATGGTGCTGCCCGACTACAAGGGCAACCCGCGGGTGACCACGCCGGCGGACATGACCAAGCTGGTGAAGGAATCGTATTCCGTGCGCCGGAAATAGGGGGCGAAAAGATTGCATGAAAGCACCTCGTACTGAGCCGCCCGGGCCAGCGGTACACGGGCTCGTTCACCCCTCCCGCGACTGCAGCCAGGCACCCTTCTGGTTCTGGAATGGCCCGCTGGATCCGGACGTGCTGGCCGGTCAGATCCGGGAGATGGCGGACAAGGGTGTGCATGCGGCCATGCCGCATCCGCGTTTCGGGATGGATCGGCGCGACTATCTGGGCCCGGCCTACTGGAAGGCGTTCAGTGCCGTCGTGAAACAGGCTGAGGCCCTCGGCAGCCAGGTGATGCTCTATGACGAGTACAACTGGCCCAGCGGCGGGGCCGGCGGACGCGTAACGGACGGCCATCCGGAGTTGTATCCCCACGCCTTGGACTATGTGGTCCGCGACGTGGAGGGGAAGGTCCGGCTGGGCGTGGCGGATCTGGTCGCCAGTGAGCCCGAAAGTTCATCAACCCAGTCGATAGTCGCCGCCTTCCTGGTTCCCTCCGACTGCCCGGTTCAGCTGTCTGAACTGCCGGTCGGCGGCTCCGGGGACTCGGAATTGGAGGTGCGGCCGTGGGGCCGGCTCGCGACCGACGGCGCCAGCGTGGCGGGCCAGGTGCCGCCCGGTCGGCACCGGCTGCTGGTCTTCATTCTCACCCGGACCTCTAATCCGTCGCCTTTGGACAGCGGGAGCGGGTCGTTTGTGGATTTCATGAACCCGCAGACAGCGAAGCGGTTTATCGCCCTCACGCACGACCAGTATGCCCGCCGGTACGCCCGGCATTTCGGCAAGACGATCCCCTGCATCTTCACCGACGAACCCCAGGCCATGGCCTCGGGGCCCTTCCCCTGGACCGGCGATCTTCTCCGCGAGTTTCAGCGCAGGCGGGGTTACGACCTCAGGCCGCATTTTGTCGCCCTGGTTGACGACCGTTATCCCCGGGGATGGCAGCACCGCGCCGCGTACTGGCAGACGGTATCGGAACTGATCGACGAACGATTCTTCGAGCCGATCGCGCGGTGGTGCCGCCGGCACGGGATTGCGCTCACCGGGCATGTTTTTGATGAATTGATCGGAACCTGGCCGACGGCGCCGCACCTGATGAACTGGCTGCGCCGGTTCGACTGGCCCGGGATCGATGCGCTCGGCCCGCGCGTCAAGATCACCGGTGCGAAGATCGCGGCCTCCGTGGCGCACCTGGAGGAAAAACCGCATTTTCTCTGCGAGGCGCTTGGCCTGGCGCGCGGTTGGAACGCCACGCTCGGAATGACCAAGCGGGGATATAATTTTCTGGCGCTGATGGGGGTCGACATCCTCGTGCCCCACGCCTTTTTCCAGACGGTCGAGAATTCCCGCGTGGAGTGTCCGCCGAGTTTCTTCCTGCAGAATCCCTACTGGAAATACTATGGCAGCCTGGCCGGGATGACTGACCGCCTCTGCGCCTTCAACCGGCTCGGGCGGCATGTGGCGCCGGTAGCCGTGTATTACCCGATAGAATCACTCTGGGCTGATGGTACGGGGGGCAAGGGGCAGAACGTCAAGCCCTGGGAGTGCAAGAACCGCGGCAATGTCTGGGCGAGCCGGACGATCAGCGCGTTCGATACCGCCCTCACGGCCTGTTCGGCCGGAGAATGGGATTGCGACGTGGTCGATGCCGCCGCGCTGGTGAAGGCCAGGGTGCAGGCCGATGGGGGCCTGAAAATCGGCCCCGAGGTTTTTTCCTGCCTGGTCCTTCCCGCCATGCGCACGCTTGCGACATCGGCGGCGGAACGGATCCAGGAGTTTGTGCGCGCCGGCGGAACGCTGGTGGCGACAGGTTCCCTGCCGTGCCGCTCCTACCCTGCGACGGGCGACGCCTCACTGGATCTCCGAGCGGCGTTTGCCATTCCTGAATCCGCCGGGACGGGGGAGTGGGCCGTGGGGCGTGGCCGGGTAATCGTGCTGGCAAACGAGGCCGATCTTCGGGCTACGCTGGCCTCGCGGATTGCTCCCAACGTCCGGTTTGTCGGCGGCCGCAACGAGCAGGTTTATGTGGCTGTGCGACGCAATGACGAGGCGACGGCCTGGTTGGTCGTCAACGACGGATCGGAGCCCTGTGCCGTCGAATTGGAACTGCCGCCGCACCTGTTGCCGGAAGGTTGCGCGCGACTGACGGCGGTCGATCCCGTGACGGGGGTGTGCAGACCCTTGCCCTGCCGGATCACGGCCAACGGGTTGCAGGTCACCTGCAGGCTGGAGCATACCCAGGCCATGATGCTGGTGGCAGAGGCGGCGCTTCACCCGGAGATTTCCTGCCCCGGCGCGGGCGATGCGTTGCCCGCCAAGGCGCTGGCTCTCGACCGCTGGACATTACAGCTCGTGCCGCGGCTGCTGGACGAAAAATGGGCGGCGGCTGCCAAGCCCGCACTCGTGGAGTTACCGGTTTGGAAGGCGACCGGCCGTGACTGGAGGCGGCTTGAGGGATGGACCCGGCCGGAGTTTAACGACAGTGAGTGGAAGACAGTCACCACACAACGGGGTGGAGCCCTGCTCGACGACGAGGTGGTTCTGTTCCGCACGCATTTGCCACCGGGTGCCATGGCCTTGAGGATGCCCCTTCCGGTGAGCGGCGAGTACATGTTGCACGTGAACGGGAAGCTGGTGGAAAAACGCCTGGGCCCGGCACCGAAGCGCGGCACTCTGGACCTGTCAAAATGGGTCAACGGGATTGGCGATGTGATTGCCCTTGAAGTCTCCTCCCTGAGCGGGGCATCAGGGTTGTCGGCGCCCGTGGATGTTCTGTGCGGGCCGGTGGAGCTGCCCCGTTTGATGGACTGGCAGCAGTTGCGCGCGGGCTGGTATTCGGGCCGTGCACTTTACCGTACCCAGGTCGCGCTGCCACGGGCGGTGAAAGGGCCGGTCTGGCTTGACCTTGGCCGCGTGGAGCACTATGCGGAGGTCTGGGTGAACGGGAAGCTGGCCACCACACTGCTGTGGGCGCCCTATCGCGTGGAGATCAGCCGGCACTTGCGGCCGGGGCGGAACAGCCTGGTCGTGGTTGTCAGCAACTCCTTGTCCAATCGATTTGCCTGGGACACCTGGGGTACCCGCTGCGGCAGGTCGTGGGGGGTTACCCCGAAGCCAGACCCGTCCGGTCTGCTCGGCCCCGTGCGGCTGCTAAAAGTATAATGCCCTGAATGAGGAAAATAATGAGGCCTGAAATTACCGACCGCTACTATCGCGTGTATACCTACCAGCAGACGGACCGTGTTCCGGATGTGGAGTTCGGTTACTGGCCCCAGACCATTCGTCGCTGGCTGCGAGAAGGCATGCCGCTCGAGCTGACCCCCGCCGAACAGAACGAGATGTTCTCCCGTAAAGTGAGCCAGTTCATGGGGTTAGACCGGCAACCCCAGGGGTGGATCTGCCTGAATACCGGGATGAACCCGGAATTTGAATACCAGGTGCTTGAAAAACGGGAGCACTCGACCGTTGTGCGCGATACCAACGGTAGCGTGGCCGAGCGGTTTTTGAATGACCAGGATGACAGCTCCATTCCGCACTACATTGATTTCCCGGTGAAGACGCCGGACGACTGGAAGGCCATGAAGGAACGGTACCGCATTGACGATCCTGTTCGGCTCGTCAAGACCGAGACGCTGGAAGGGCTCCGCAAGGCTGCCGGCGAGGGCAAGATGGTCACCATCCAGTGTCCGGGCCCCTACGGCATGCTGCGGGAGTGGATGGGGTTCGAGAATCTCAGCATGGCGTTCTACGAGTATCCGGAAATGATCCACGACATGATCGAGCACATGACGGAACTATCGCTGCACCAGCTCCGGCAGATTCCCCGCGACATTCCGATCGACATGTCCTCCTGGTGGGAGGATATGGCCAGCAAGAACGGTCCCTTTGTCGGTCCGGTCATGTTCCGCGACTTCCTTCAGTCGCAGTACCACAGCATCCAGGAGGAGCTGAAGAAACACGGCATGGTGCTAGGTATCGTGGACTGCGACGGCAATCCCCACGACATTGTGGCCAACTGGATGGAAGAAGGCGTCAATATCATGTTTCCCTGCGAGGTGGCCGCCGGGGTGGATATGTACGCGTGGCGCAAGGAGTTCGGCAAGGAGCTGCGCCTGAAAGGCGGTATCGCCAAGACCCCGCTGGCTGAAGGCGGCAAAGCCATTGACCGCGAACTGGAACGGATCCGGCCCATGCTGGAGCAGGGCGGCTACATCCCGCACCTTGACCATCTGGTGCCGCCGGATGTTTCGTACCGGAATTATTTGGAATACCTTGAAAAGAAGCGTAAACTGATCGGGAAAATTTAAGACCTTGAACGATCTGAAGAGGGAGACATATGAAGATATATTGCAAAAACATGATTTCCTTGTTGCTGTTGTCGGCGGTATGCATTTTTGCCGGTAGCGCCCTTGGCGCTGTCAAAATTGATGCGGTATTCTTTGCCCAGACGCATGTCCAAAAGCCGGACAGCCCCTGGTTCAAGCTTGTCGGCGACCGGGCGGCACTGATCAAGGTGAATGTGGTATCCCCCTCGGGCGACAGCGCGCCTCCCGTCGTGGCGCAGCTGACCTTGAAGGGAGCCGTGACCAATCTTGCGCTGCGGGGGCCCGCCAAGCTTCCCGTCTCGATCCCGCTGGAGCCGGGCGTGGTGGAGCACCGGTTTGACAACAGCTTCACTTCCATGATTCCGAAAGAATGGGTCCAGCGCGGACTCCAGGTGACCGTCAAGGCAGGCGATGAAACGGCGGCCTTCCCTGACTTGAAAGTCGGCGCCCCGACCGTGGTGAACATGACCATGTTCGACATTCACTATTTCGCCTATGAAACCAAAGATTATGTGGCGGGAACACTGGAGGAGCTCGAGGCCAAGTGGCCGGTTGCCAAATTGAACGTCCAGCGGGTGCCGAGGATTCTCTTCGATGAATTGATCGTGCCCGCCCGCGCGGGCCTTACGGCAACGAGATGCCGTTCCCCTGAAGATTACTTGAAGAAGACCGGAAAAGCCTTCGATGGAGAGCAGATGACAGGCCTT
Source organism: uncultured Verrucomicrobiota bacterium (assembly GCA_964568965.1). Classification (GTDB taxonomy): domain Bacteria; phylum Verrucomicrobiota; class Kiritimatiellia; order CAIKKV01; family CAITUY01; genus JAABPW01. The sequence continues at coordinate 21,961 of CAZMSS010000001.1, forward strand.
CAATGGAAGGATGCCTTGCAACTTGCCGGGGGACAAACCCGCATGAACCTTTTCCTGGTCAATATTTACGGCGTCAATGCCGGGGGTGATGCCTGGGATTTCGGGGGGGTCACGAGGGTTGGCAACGTGGGCACCCTGAACCATGAACTGGGCCATGCCCTGGGTCGGCCGCATCTGAACGACGAGCCTGAATATCCCCATCGGGATGTCATGTATGGCATCGTCGGGCGCGGGCCCCATGTCGGGCCGACGTGGGGGTTCGATCCGCGCATCGGGCTGCCGGGCGCGCAGCCGGGAATGCCCTACTTCATTCCCCCGGTTGTCCAGTCGAATTCGGTCGGCCAGACTCCCGGCATGTGGAAGCGGGACCCGATGCAGGGCGGCGGGTCGGGGGATGAGGAAAAGGGATTCCTGATGCGGTATTTTTCGGATTACTCCATGCACAAGATGCAGGAATATCTTGAGAACAAGGTGGTCGTCTGGAGCGAGTCCCTGAAAAGCTATGCCACCTGGGATGATAAGACCGCATCCTACAGCAAAATCCTTCCCGGCGACGGATACTCCCTGCCCATCGAGCGCAATGTCGAGGTCATCAGTGTCATCGCCGCGGTGAGTGCGGTCACGCCCCAGGCCAATTTCATCTATCGCCCTATCGGGCCCTATGTCAGCGGGATGATCAAGCTGTATGACCCCACCGTGGCCGAAGACCGGGCGCTGGCCGCCAAGGGATTCGCCCCGCAGGGCGGGTGCGATGTGTCGCTGCGGGTGACACAGGGCGGAAAGGTAAAAACCTATATGTTACCCGTCGAGTGGAGGACCAATGACGATCCGCTGGTGCCCTGGAGCCTGACGACCCGTGGTGTGAACCTCCCCGCGCGCGACGGCAAGGTGACCCGCGTGGAACTGCTCCTGACGCCGGACGCCGAGAAGAACGGCCTGCCTGATAACCCGAAAGTCCTGGATACCCGGATCTGTGACTGACGTGTTACCTTGCCGACGGTGAGGCGGCGATGACGACGAGGCCGCGTTGCATGAGATCCTTCAGGTATTGCACAAGAAGGGCGCGGGCCTCGAGGAAGGTAAGCTTCTCCGCGGATGCCAGTTCCATGACGAGCTGCTCCAGCGTCCGCTTGCCATCCAGCTTCGCGTAAAGCTCCCGGGAGAGCCCCGCCAGCTCATAGCGGCGTACACGCTTGGTTTTAAGGATCTTGGCGGCCAGATTCAACAGGCCGCTATACCGGAGGCGAACCTCCACGATCAAGGCTCCGGGATTGTGGTCCGGGGTGTAGGCCTTGACCCCCTCGTTCCGCACCGGCACGCAGTGCAGCTGCGTTTCGAAATCCAGGTGTTTTTTCATGGGGCGAGCAACTCCTTCTCATCCAGAAGTTCCACCTTGCGGGGAGCCGACTGCACCCAGGCGTAAATTCGTTTCTCCGTCGTGTCGTGCCAGATCCGGCCAACGCCCGGCCAGCGTGCGGCATACAGCTTGTCCATGCCGTGGGTGCCGCGGATTTCGGCCGTGATCTTCACGGATTCCATGCCGTGAAACGTGTCCCTGCTGCTGGTCAGGATACGCCCCTCATGCCCGCGCAACACATCGCCGAAAAATGATTCCAGGTTGCGAGTCCTCAGCAACTCGCGCGGTACACCCCAGCGGTGCAGGTCGACCTTGTGCATGTTCTTCCGTTCAAAAGCCAGCCATACGTCGGCCGGTTTGCAGGAGGCCTCCTCCAGCTCGAAATCGCGAGGGAGGCGGCACCGGATGCCGAACAGGGACCATTCGCGCCAAACCCCGTCATTCGGCTTGCACGATTCCAGGATCGGGCGCCAAATCCGCTCGAACTTTTCCGGAGAAAATTCCGGGAAACTCCACAGGAGAACCTTGGACTCGCGCGCGAGGTGGGTCACCGCCGAGCAGGGGGCGCCGGCGGCGGGGTGCCCGACGAGAAACGCGCCAACCCGCCGGGTCTCGAATTCAGAGAAGCGTTGAAATGCCTCCTTGTCGAATTGTTTCAGGTAACGGCGGTGATATTCCGTCAGGATGCGCTTTTCATCCGGCAGGCGTTTGCAGGTTTCCCAGGAAAGAACGCCGAGCGGCCCGTGCCGGTCGGCAAATTCCAGTCGCCCGACCTGTGCGGCGACGGAGTAACGCGACACTTCCCACTGGTCCGGGACCTCCGCGGTGAAGTCATGCCACGCAATGCGCACTAGGCGTCACCCCGCCCCCTGATGGAGCCGACCGAGATGTTCATGGAGGCGGTGTCCTGGATCTTCTCGATGGCGCCATCCTTGATCCAGACAATACGGTCGGAGGCCGCCAGCATCTTATGGTCGTGGGTGGCGCTGATGACCGTGACGCCCTTCTCGACGGAGAGCTGCTTGAAGAGCGTAATAATCTCCTTGCCGGTGTTCAGGTCGAGGTTGCCGGTCGGCTCATCGGCGAGCAGGATGGTGGGTTCATTCACGAGGGCGCGGGCGATGGCCACACGCTGTTGCTGGCCCCCGGAGAGTTCGTCGGGCCGGTGCGTAAGGCGTTCGCCCAGCCCGACGTAGGTCAACACCTCGGTGGCGCGGCGGTGGGCTTCCTTCTCGTCAATCCCCAGGAAGATCTGGGGCAGGGCGGTGTTTTCCAGGGCGGTGAGGAACGGGATGAGATTGTAGGTCTGGAAGACATAGCCGATGTGGCGGCAGCGGAAGTAGGAGCGCTCGAGGGAGGTCAGCGAGGAGATCCGGACGGACTTCACGCGCACTTCGCCGCTGGTCGGCGTGTCGAGGGCGCCGATCATGTTGAACAGTGTGGATTTTCCGGAGCCGGAGGGCCCCATGATCGAGAGGTATTCCCCCCGGTAGATGTCCAGGTCCACGCCGCGCAGGGCATAGACTGTCTCCCCCTTGCTCTTGTAAACCCGGTCGATGCCCCTGACCGACAGCAGTATTTCATCCGATTTCATCATCTCTCCTAGTACGGCAATGTGGTGGCGGCCTTGGCGAGGAACACGAGCCCGACCGTCACCATCGAAACGAGCCCTGCACCCACCATGTAGCCGGCGCTCAGGATCGGAACGATCTTCCGCCAATCACTCCCGAATCGTTTCTGGAAATAGAACCGTCCGATACAGGCCCCCAGGAACTGCACGAGGATCACATGGGGCAGGGATTGTCCCAGCCCTCGGATCAGCCCGTAGAACAGCATGAGCGGAACATTGAGGGCCGACATTGCCCACGCCACGCCCATCGCGATGCTGAAGCCGGCGCCAATCTTGGCGACGCTGAACGCCTTCTCGAACGGCGAAAATTCCCCCATGGTGGAGGAATAGAGCAGGCAGGCATTCTTGGCCTCCAGCTCCCAGATCATCTCCGTGTACGGATATTGGGAGCTTGGGATGGGAGCCAGGCTCCAGATGAAACTCGAGAAGCAGATCATCGAGATGAGAATGATCGGGACGAGGATCAGGGCCGCCTTCCAGATCGAGGTGAACTTCGTTCCCAGCAGTTCCGCCTGCCGGTAGAAGACCACCATGCCGCTGAAGTTGGCCTTGGGCACGGGGATGAACCAGATGGCCACCCCCTTGTAGCCGGAGAGAATGAAGGAGAGTTCCCGGATGAAGGGGATTTCCACCACCTGGCCCGCCAGTCCCTCGAGCTTGGCCGACACATAGGAAATCAGCGGTGTATAGACAAACCCGAAGAACACCAGCAGGATCATCACGCCCCGGTGCCAGTCGACCAGCCAGCCGCTGAGCAGGATGTAGGACAGCACGCACAGGATGTAGGCGAGCACGGCGTAGCGGCCGGGAATATCACCGCGCCCCTCGGGCACGGTCGATCCCTTGCGCTTGCTCTTGTCGGCGGTCCGGACACTCCGGACCACGCCCCAGATGCCGATCACGGCAATCGCCAGGGAGATGCCGATTCCGAGGCTGAAGTACAGGTCGATGTTGTTCTTGAACAGGATCTGAACCGTGGAGTCACCCTTCTCGTAGGTGCTGAGCACGCCGAGGTGGTAAAGGATGGGATTGGCCGCCATGGTGATCATCAGTCCGATAAAGCTGCCGAGCATGGCGAAGAACGGCATGACCATGCCGACGATCACCTGGCCCAGGTCCATGGAGAGTCCCGTGGCCGTGGCGGGGAGGATATCCTTCGTGAAGGTGGAGAAATCCGCGAACGGGATGGGCAGGACCTGCACGGCACTACCGAAGATCGCGCCTGTGATGGTGGGAATTCCGATGTAGATGGCGCCGAACCCCATGCCGATGGCTCCCCCAATGCAGAAGACGCGCCAGCGCCGCACGGACTGGGTGTCGCTGCCATCGTTGCCCTCGACCTGCTCGGCCAGCGCCGTGATTCCCTGCGCGCCGACCGGCGCCATGGGGAAGGGCAGCTTTTCAATATCGCTGGTCTGGTGGAAGAGCCCGTATCCCATGATGGCCGAATTCAAGTTGCCGATGAACATCTGGAACATGATCATCCCCATCACGGGGAGCCATTCCCACTGGAAGAACGTGCGGTTCTTGAGGGCCGCCTCGGAGGCGGGCGCCACCCAGACAGGCAAGGCCGTGTTGATGCCGAACGAGGTGGCCGCGTCGCTTTGCACCAGGAACTGCGTGAACAGCGGGGTGCCCTGCACTGTCTGCCCCACAATGATGCCCGCCATATAGAACAGCACGAACAGGCTGGCGCGACTGAGCGAGGCGTTGGCCCGCTTGGCGATTTCAACGAACAGGATGACGGTTACCCACTGGGCGGCGGGACCGATACCCGTGCCTGCCACCAGTTCCATGTACAGGCAGCCCGGGATCATGACCATGGCAAGGAACAGTGCCCCCAGCAGGGAGGAAAGCGAGAATCCCTCCTGGAACTGGGACGGCACTTCCATGACCGCCCGGAATTCCTCCATCTCCTTGTCTCGTTTGTTCAGATCAATCATGGTCTTGTCATTCCTGGGTGCTTGCGAAAACGTCGCTCGTTGTCCGGTAATGTTCGACCGTGGCGACGGGGAGTGACCGCCAGAGCAGGAACTGCTGGCGCAGTTCATCCACAAAGATGCGGTTCCCCCTCAGCCAGGCCCCCTCCGTGCCGCTGACCTTCTTCAGCTCCACGACCACTTCGTCAATGCCCTCAATCTCGGACGGCCGCGAGAACATGGTGAACGCCTGCATGACGCCCAGATCGAAAGGAGCCAGCGAGACTCTGGCGCGGATGCCGCGGGATCCCCGCTTGTCCAGGTTGAAGAGCTCGACCTCGGACGCTGCGAAGTTGCCGAGCGAGGAGTCGCCATGATTCCCGAAATGTTCGGCAATGAAGGCCAGGATGCCGCCCATGTCATTGGCCGAGACCGTGAAGGGGAAAACAAACTCGATCCGGTCGTCGGATGGCTTGGGCATCTTCCACCGGCGGGCGACGCCGGGGTTGGCGGAACGCCCCGCCTTGATGGCCGGATAGATGGTGGAGATCATCACCATGACCATGACGATGAGGATCGTCAGCACCGAGGCGAGGGATGAGAAATTCATTTCTGGCGGAACGAACCAGCCGAGATCCCCGCAGAGGCCGACGACCTTGGCCGCCACCTGGCTGACCAGATAGCCGCCCATGCCGCCGAGGATGGCATAGACTCCCGATTCCGCGAAGAAGAGCGCGCCCACGTCCGGCGGGGCCAGGCCCAGTGCGCTGTAGGTGAAGATCTCCTTCTGCCGGTCCACGATGGATCCGAGCAGCGAGTTGAAGATGATCAGCCCGCCCAGCAACAGCGGCACGATCAGCATGACAAAGCCCGAGGCCTGCATGGACTTCGAGAAGAAGAACTGGTTGGTGCCCTTGGAGCCCTTGGCGTTGACCGGTCCCACGAAGACCTTGGCCACATCGCGGGCGGTTGCCTCGACATCCGACTCGGCCCCGGCGTACATCACGATCGCATTGACAAGCGGGGTAAGCCGGTCCGATGCGAGCCGGCCCAGGCTGCCCCGGGTGGTGATGCCGATCGTACGCGACGGGAAATAGGTGAAACGGGTGGCGTCCACGGATATTTCCTGCGAGCTGTCCGTTCCGCCCTTGGCCATCCCCTCGATTCCGACTTCACGGGACGAGGCTTCAAAGTCGGGGGGGGCAAACCGGGCCTTGTCCAGAAAGGTCAACTGATCCACCGCGGCCGCGTCAAAGGTTCCGCCGAAGGTGAACGTCTCGCCCCCGATGGAAAGGATCGCGCCGGGGGTCACGCCCAGGGATTCGGCCACCCGCTGATGAAGAAACAGGGGAGGGGGCTGGTTTGCCTGGTTGGTCGAGGCTGCCCAGGCGGCCAATCCCGGAATCGCCTGTGACAGGACCGGGTTCGATGCCAGTTCTTCCGGCTCGAGGGACACCATGGCTTTCAGCGTCTCCCACTTGCGCGTCTCCTTCTGGAAGACCACCAGCTCGCCATCGATATCGCTGGCCGGTGCCCGGAAGAGGCATTCCCGCGCATGGATTTTCCACTCTCCGCCGTATAATGCCTTAAGCGACTCCAGGAGGGTCTGGGGGATGGCGAGGCTGGAGAAGCGGCGCAGTTCAATCCGGTTCGGGCCTGAACCCTTGCCGAGGTAACTCTCCTTGACCCCGATCATGGAGGTGAACGAGGCGAACACCACGATCGTGAAGGTCAGCATGATGATCGTCAGTGCCGTCAGGAATGTTTTCAGGGGCCGGTTCCGCATCCCGGATATACCGATCAATACCGCGGCCATGGCGGTGCTGCTATCGGCCGCCACGCCGTGGGCGCTGGTGCTCAGGCCCTGGATCTCGCGCAGCTCGCGCTTGAACTTGGACATGACGATGGACATCACCACCACGCTGAGCAGAATGATGACAAAGGCCAGGAAGATGATCATGGGCGATGCGGCCAGGGCAAACGCCGGATGGGCCATGTACAGGAGGAAGAACGTCGCCAGGAAGAGGCCGGCAAAGCCGAGCACCTGCCGGTAGATCGTGAGGCTGTTCAGGAGCAGGCGTTCGAGCACAAAGGCGAAGGGGATGGTCAGTAACAGCAGCAGCACGACGGCGCGGATCATGTCGTTGGTGACTTCCCGAAGGGGTTCCGCGACCCGAGCCCCCATGGTGGCGGCGAAGGCCTCATGGGCGACGGCTCGGGGAATGTCCTGGGTTTTGCGCGCCTCCACGGCGGCGTCCCAATGACCGACCGCGTCCGCATGCAGGGTTTCAAGGGACTCGTTGATGATCGCCTTTTCCCGCAGGATACGGAGACGCGACTCGTTGAGCAGGGTGTAGTCGTGGGCCGACTGGCGCAGGGCATTCTTGGCATACATGGGCGGCTCATCGATCGGGAGGCCGGTTCCCTGGGGATTATTGGTTGTAGACCCCAGCAACAGCAGTCCGCCGTTGGCATAAACCTTGAACGCCCCGTGCTCGTCGGCGAAGAACTGCAGGACTTCCTCGATCGTGGCGATCATGTAGCTGTTCCGGAAGAGGGAATCGGAACGGCCTTCGGCCACGGTGCAGACCGGCTGGCCGTACTTGCCCGGCAGCAGGGGAAGGAACATCACCCCGCCATAGCCGTAGAAGAGCCGCCGCGTGCCCCAGCTTCCCGAGGGGAAGAGGTTCAGCTCCCCGTTGGCGTCAAAGCCGAGCGGCCGGTACGGCACATTATTGAACATCATCGGCATGAAAATATGCCCCGAGGCCAGGATGCGCGATGCGGAGGAATAGGAATTTCCCGCGATGCAGGGCATTCCCTGGACCTTCATCGGCGCACAGAACGCCACGCCATCCCGGGGTACACCCTCGACGTCGGTGGAGCCGCGCACGTAATTCAGATAACGAATCCCGCCCTCTCCGCGAAAATGCAGGACAGAGTCGGGATTGAAGATCGGCGCCGCCAGCGGGCAGTACTGGGACAGTTCGGGCGCCGTGCCCAGTCCCCGGCAGAAGGCGGTCATCCGCGGGGACAGTGCCTCCAGGTCCACCGCCTGTGCGTAGGGTAATTCATCGGCCTCAAGCGGATCCGCGACCGTCATCATCTGGTATCCGAAGACCTGCATGGCGTGGGCGATGCGGGAAGGGACGCTGCGGATCGACGGAACACAGAACCGGTCGGGTTGCTGCAGCGCAAGCACCGGCGCCGTGAACAGGTCGGGTCCCGCAGGTCCGTTCGTCGCGCGCGTCGCGGCGTCCATGGCCGTCACATCGCGCAGGTTCTTGACAAAATCCCCGGCTTTGATCTGCGCGAACTTGCGGTTGACCGTGTGGTAGAAGACTTGGGCCCCGATGCCATTGAACGCCAGCGTCCAGTCATCCTGCGTGTTGGCGAAGTCAAAGCTATAGTGGCCGACGATGCGTTTTGAGCCGAGTTGCCCGTACAGTTCAAGATGCGTTGCGTTCTGGGTCAGGAGGCGTTGGTGATCCCCCATGTCGCGGGTCAACCAGGCACGTTCCTCGGCGGCGACCCGGCCGAATGTCTCTCGATCGGTGATCGCCTTTTTGTGCAGCTGGCGGCGCAACTCGTTGAGGCTTGTCCGCTCCGTGGTCAGGCTGTCCAGCTTCGTCGTGAGGGTTGCGCGGGTGGCGCTCTCTTCAGGCCCGAGGTTCTTCTTGCGATTCATCGCGGCCAGGGGGCGGCGCAGGCCGCTCAGCTCGAAGTTCATGCTGCTCACCTTGGCGGCGAGACGCTTGTCGAGATCCTTGGTGACATCGAACAGCAGCGGATGACTGTCGGCGAAAAAGTCATCCCGCTTCAGCAACTCAATGCGGGAGGCCAGCCCGTCGATAATCTTCTGGTACTCGCCGTTGCGGGACTCCAGCTCGCCGTGGGCGCCGGTTCGCACGGCATGGTAGAACATCCGCGCGCCGTCCTGCATGGCGTAATGACTGCCGAAGAACACCACGAACACGCTTCGCGGCATGGGATGCTTGGCCAGTTCGACGGCGACCTCGGCCAGGAGGGCGCAGTTGGCCGCCTCGCGGATGGCCGGGCAGCGACCCGGCACGGTGCCGAACGTGTCCATGGTGGCGGAGAGCACGACTGCCTCCTCCTCGAAATTAAAGGAGGCGCCCTTGATGCCGGGGATCTCGACCCACAGGTTGACGCCCTCCACGTCCTTCCAGACGGTGGTGAGCGACAGGCTGGCCTTCCGGCCGGGTTGCCAGGACGACAGGCCGTATGTGCGCGCCACCTCCGCATCGACAAACAAGCGCGGTAGCGCCACATCGAGCTCGATGAACTGCCGGCCCACCTCCTGCCGTGTCTCCGTGCCGCTCCCCACAAAGACAACAGCCAGCGCACCCTGGCTGAAAACTTGCCGCATGTTGGGCGAGTTGAAGTTGAGCACCGCGATCGAGCCCTCCACGGGCTTTCCCTTCATGTCCTCAAGCGTGCCATCGCCCAGCCACACGAGCGGGCCGGTGATTTCGCGGGCGCCGGCCGTATTATTGGCCGCGCCATTGGGGCCCAGGGCATAGACGGGGGTCACCTCGCGGCCGTCGACACGCAGCATGCAGCGCCGGGTTTCGGGAACCAGCGTGTCAAAGGTCTGGCGGTGGGGCGTCAGCCCGGCTGCGCGGAAGGTCGCCTCGAGCGTGCCGATACAGGATGTGAGCGCCGGGCTGCCGGCCAGCCGCTGCTCATGGGACGCGAACTCGCGCATGACCGTCTTGTAGTTCTCGCCGGCGTGGAGCAAGGGTGCCATCAGCCCGAGGGTGGCGGTCGCTGTTCTAATTATCGTCAACACCTTATTCATCGTGTTCACCCAGGCTCGCCTTTTCAATCAGGAGGTCGGAACTCAACTCGATCCGGTTCACGCTGCCGTCCACGATCCACACAATCCGGTCGCAGACCTTGAGCATGTTGTAGTCATGGGTCGCGCAGATGATGGTGACCCCTTCCTGCCGGTTCAACTCGTACAGAAGCTGGTGGATCTCCCGGCCGGTTTTGATGTCCAGGTTGGCCGTGGGTTCGTCACAGAGCAGAAGGGAGGGGTTGTTGGCCAGGGCGCGCGCGATCGCCACGCGCTGCTGCTGGCCGCCGGACATCTCCTTGGGGCGGTGGTTCCAGCGGTCCTTGAGCCCGACCCGGTCCAGCAGCGCCATGCCGCGCGCGCGCGCATCGTCGGCGTGCATCCCGCTGAACACCATGGGCAGGGTGACATTGTCCAGGGCCGTCATGACGCTGTTAAGGTTGTAGGACTGGAAGACATACCCGATTTTGCGGCAGCGCAGGAACGCGAGTTCCTTGGCGTTGAGCTGGGCCATGTCCACGGCGTCCATGAAGACGCGCCCCTTCGAGGGGGAATCCAGCCCGCCGACCATGTTGAAGAACGTGCTCTTGCCCGAGCCCGAGGGGCCCATGACGCACATGTATTCGCCCCGGTACACGCACAGGTTGATATCCCTCAGGGCGTGAACCGTCTCGGTGCCGCGCTGGTAGAGCTTGCGCACGCCCACCGCCCGCAGGACGAATTCCCGGCCCTTCGCATATTCTTTTTCGTCGTATGGCATAGATATCTATTCCACCCTCATGGCATCCATCGGGGCCATGGCCGCCGCCGCCCGTGACGGGTAGATGGAAGCCAGCATTGACAGCAACACACCCAGAACAACCGTAAAGACCGCGCACAACAGCAGGGGCAGGGCGGGGAAATACACAAAGACGCTGACGCCGAAGATCGCCGAGCTCTTGATCAGGGCGACCAGCAGGCCAATGGCCATGCCGAGGGTTCCGCCGATCATGCCCTGGATGGCCGCCTCGATCAGGAACTGGTTCAGGATGAAGCCGTCCGTCGCCCCCAGGCATTTCATGGTGGCGATTTCCCGGAAACGCTCGGTAATGGACATGAGCATCGCATTGGTGATGCCCACCATGCACACGATGAAGGAGATGACCGCCAGGAACAGCTGGCTGCCGTCAAGAAATCCCGCCGGCTCACCGCCGGACGTGCGCCGGACGGGAAGCTTATCCTCCAGGTTCCGCAGCTGCTGTGCCCGCGTGAAGTTGGCCGCCACCGCAACCCGCTGTTGGGGGGTGAATGATCCACCCAGGAGCGAGTCCGCCCGCGGGTCGTTTACTTGAGCGAACTGCTCCTCCAGGGAGGGCAGGGACCCGAACGACTCTTTCCAGGCCTTGCGGCTTTCATCCGACTGCAGCAGGCGGGCGATGCGGGTCTCGTGCGAGGCCAGGGTCAGCAGATGCCGGAGCCGGAGCATCACCACGGGCTCCAGGCGGAATCCGGCGGCCACGACGGCCTGACGCCACTGTTCAACCTCGGCGTCCCGGGCGCCGGCAATCCAGTCGGCGACATCCCCGCCGCCGGTGAGTGCCTGGAGACGGGTCTGCAGGCCGGTCACGGTGGCTGCCCAGCCGGCGCGCGCCGCTTCAAGGCTCTTCAGGTGATTTGACCAGTTGTCGACAAACGCCCGCATGGTTGTGATATCCGTAGGAAGGCGCAGGGAGCGCATGTTGGCGAGATTACGGGTGAATTCATCCCAGCGGGCCGGGTCGGCGAGTATGGTGAAGACCTCGCGGCCCCGGGCTTTTTTCACGAGCACCATGCGCTTGCCGATGTTCATGTCCTCAAAGAACGACAAGTACTTGTTTTCCAGCCGGCACTGGCCGGCCAGCCGTGCGGCGGCCTCGGGCGTGATCCCGGCGACCTGCGCAAACTCCGCGAGGGTCTCCGGCTGCCCATGCGCGGCGGCCAGCTTGCGCGACAGCCCGAGGGTGGAATGGGGGTAGAAGATGTGGGTGAGCAGGAGGTCGCCCTCGCGCAGGTCGAGCACCGCCGCGGCCACCCCCTTGCCGATGGATCGCGTCATGGTGCCCTCGCTGAGAAGGGCCATGAAGAACGCCACCGCCACGACAACGACCGCCAGCGTCAGCGAGGAACGGAACAGCCGGTACGAGATGCCCTTGAGGCAGAACCCCAGGGACTTCCGGAACGAAAGCTGCACCTGCTTGCGCACATCCATATGTTCTGATGACGTCATGGTTTATCCCGAAAAAACCCTAGGGCGCGACCGGGGGAGTGGCCCCCGTGATCTGGTAATAGATAAAGCCCACCACGAAACCCATGGCCACGGCCATGAATTCCCCGACAATGAACCCGATAAAAAGAGGCTTCATGGAGTTGTACATGCCCCCGCCGCCGAACTTGACCACCAGGTTCTTGATTCCCCAGCCCAGCAGGAACCCGAACCAGGAGTACATGCCCACCGTGGTTCCCAACAGGATCAGGAAGAGTGGATGGAGCGGCCATTTGGCAAAACGGAAACGCAGACCATAGGTGACCAGCACCGAAGCCAGGCCGACCAGGACCCACCCGACGGTACGGCCATCGGCGCGCATGAGCGGGAGCCGGTCGAAACCGCGCGCGGCTTCGGAGACCTCCATCTTGCCAAGGTCCTTGAGGTTGAGGACCTCGGAGGCGCCCTTCTGCAGAACTCCCCGCTCCTCATTGCTCAGGTTGCCCTGCCCGTTGGTGTACGAGATGGTGAGGGTGGCAATAAAACCGGCGATGAGCATGATGGCAATGACCCCGATCGAGGCGTACGCGAAGCGGCGGAGCTTGATCTTGTTGTCGTCAAGGATCTTCAGGCTCGTGGCCATGTAGGGCATGATCAGCTGGGTGGAATCGGCCATGGTCCGGCTCAGCAGGCTCATGAAGACCAGCGGCACGGCGCCGATCGCCGCCGGACCGAACAGCCCCGTCATCAGCCCGGGCAGCGACCATGAGGGGGCGATTGTGGGCACGCCGGTCTCGCACACCAGGCGCGTCACGACGAGGAAGACCAGCAGCAGGAAGGTCACATAGATCCAGGCAACCAGGAAGGCAAAGCCGATGACCTTGAATATGATGATCAGGCAGATATAACCCGCCAGGAAGACGCGGGCCGCCCATACCTCGCCGGGATCAATCAGCACCTTGCGCGACACGGGCACAATCGCCCTCCACAGCACCGGGAAATAGTAGGTCCGCCCCGTATACATGAGGATCAGGCCAAAGGCGATGAACCCCCCGGACCGGAAAACATCGAGGTCCGATGACGCCAGGGGAGCGCCGGTGGCCAGATAGTACTGGATTCCGACCAGGGTCCCCAGCGGGGCCGTGAGGCCCACGGCAAGGCTCACGTCGGAGGGCACAAAATAGGCGATGCCGATGATCGCAAAACTGATGGACATCCAGTGGAGGCAGAACATGGAGGCGTTCGACTGGTCGGGGCCGATGATCGGGAGCACGTTCCACCAATATAAGCTATAACCTAGGGCCGGCTGGGGCAACTTCCCGGGAAACCACATGTTGAGGTACCCCAGCAGGTTGAGGAAAAAGACAAGGAGGAAGCCCCACCAGAAGAGCTTGTTGTGGTAGATCCGGCCGCCGGGCCGCGTGTCATCCTGCCGGAGCAGGGCATCGGCCACCGAGGCCAGCGGGTAGCGCAACTGTTCATGGTAGGCCCACTGGCGATGCACCAGGAAGCTCAGCGCCAGCAGGCACAGGCACAGGACAATCAACAGGGGTATCCAGTGCAACAGGGGGGTAACCCACTCGGCAAACGGGATCTTCCCCAAGGTCAGGCCTCCCTGGATGAACCCGAAATGCACCTTCTCGCCGATGACGCTGCCGGTCTCGCCGGCCGGGAACAACCCCGCCGGCAGGCGCGCAGTCAACCCCGCCTCCTTCCAGGGAACATTGGAGGTCATCTCCTCGTAGCGCGGCAGGATCAGATGGCGGACCAGGCTGCCCTGCAGGCCGGGAATCCAGGAGACCATCAGCATAAAGCAGAAGATGACGGCCAGTTCCCTCCCGCTGAGCGCGAGACTCCGGTTGACTCGCCCCGCGATCATGTTCCAGGCGCAGGACATCATGACCATCAGGAACAGCGGCACCACCGGCAGATACCCCTCGATGGCATTGGGGATTTTCAAAACCAGGTCGCTGTAGGTCGGAAAGGCACAGACGATCAGCAGGCTGATCAGCCCCGTCACTGCCGTCTTAATTGTGAATTCCCTTGTGGCCATTGGTTTCCACCCCTCACCGTTCCTGGTTTCCCGCCACCTCATCCTTTTTTGGCAACCGGCCGGCCGGCCATGAAGGCCTCCACGTCGTCCATTTCAAGCAGGGCGCCGGCGGTGAAGTTCTCGATGCCGTTTTTGGTGATCACCACCGTGTCCTCGCACCGGATGTAAAGCTCCTCCTCCGGAATCCAGGTCATGGGATCCACGGACAACACCACGCCGGGCTCCAGGGGCTTGTCGCGGTAGGAGCAGGCGTCGTGCACCGCCAGCCCGACCGGATGGGAGAGGTGCGGCTTGAACACGAGCATGCGCCGGGCGGCCTGCTCGTAGATTTTCTTGGACCACTTGGTCTTCCTGATGACCCGCTCCATCTTGTTGGCGGCCGCCTTGAGGACATCATCGGCCATGACGCCGGGGCGCAGGAGGGACAGCAGGGTTTTGTGATACTGGATGATGAACCCGTAAAGCTCGCGTTGCCAGGGGGTGTACTTGCCGTTCACCGGCCAGATGCGGCCGATGTCGCTCGCGTAGTTGTTGTAGTCGGGGGCGCCGTCCATCAGGACGATATCGCCATCCTTCATGACGGCATTGTTGCGGCTGTAGTGTCCGAACTGCATGTTGCGCCCCGAGGCGACGATCGTGCTGTAGGCCTCGCCGGTCGCGCCGGCCGCGAGGAAGATGTGGCTGGCCTGGGCGGCGAGTTCGCGCTCGACCATGCCGGGCCGGGTGATGCGCATGGCTTCCATGACGCCGAGCGCGGTCAGGCGGCCGGCTTCGCGCATGACGGCGATTTCACAGGGGCTCTTGACCCGGCGCATCCGCTCGATGATGGAGTCGATCTCCCTGATTTCAACGTTCGGCAAGCGTGTTTTCAGCAGGGCAATGAAATGCTGGCGGGGGGAAGGCCGTCCATCCCAGGGGTCTTCAGAACGCATTTTATCCATGCGGATAGCCGTCCAGCGCGTCACAAAGGGCAGTTCGGCCGGCTTCTGGAAAACATGCAGGGTCTTGACGTCCTTGAGGAATCCGGAGAGTGCCTCGGGGCCGTAAACCTCGTCGACGCCGGTGAAGCGGCGGATCATGGCGTCATCTTCAGCGCCCAGTCCCACCTCATCCGGATGCTTGTCCGCCGGCCGGTGGGGAATGAAGAGCCGGGTCTTGCGGTCGGTTCCCGACATCAGCAACAAGGCGTTGGGGATCTCCACGCCGCAGCAGTAGTAGAAATCGCTGGCCTGGCGGAAGCGGCCGCCGGCCTCCCCGGGCTCGCCGCGCAACAGCACATGGGCCCCGGCCCCGATCTCCTTGAAGATTGTCTTGCGGCGGGCTGTGAATTCCGCCGGCGGAAAGGCCTCGTTGAAGTAATACCGCGCCTGGGTCAGTGTAAGCGTCTTGGTCTTTGTCATGCCCTTCTCCCTTTCATGATCGATTGCGTTGTGTTGTAGGTGAAAACTATTTTCCGAAACGATGCTTCTTGACGGCGCCCTCGTCGAGCTGGACGCCGAGCCCGGGGCCTTCCGGGACGGGTATGCAGCCGTCCTCGAGGGGCAGGGACATCAGCCGGTCGTGGGGTGGAGCCAGCAGGCCGGTGTGGATGCCGATCTCGGTGAACTCGACGGCGTCGACCATCTTCACGGTGGATGCGGCGAGATGCAGTTTCGCCGCCCGCTCGATGCCGGTGCCGAACGCCGTGCCCAGGACGCACTGCAGGCCGGCCGCCTCGGCCAGGGCTGCGATCTTCTTGGCATTGTAGAGGCCGCCCGCCTTGCCGATCTTGATGTTCAGCACGTCGGCCGCCTCGTGGCGGATGATCTGCATGGCGTCGTGAATCGTGTAGCAGCTTTCGTCGGCCTCGATCAGCGTGTCCACGGAACGCCGTACGCCGGCCATGCCCTGCAGGTCCCACGCCTGTACGGGCTGTTCGAGGAGGTCCAGGCCCACATCGTGCTTTTCGGCCAGCCGGCAGAGACGGATCGCCTCCTTGGGGGTATAGCCCTGGTTGGCGTCGGCACGCAAGGAGACGCCCTTGCCCACCGCTTCGCGGATGGCGCGCAGTCGGTCGGCATCCTTGTCCGGGTCGCCGCCGATTTTCGGCTTGAACGCGCGAACGCCCTGTTTCATGTATTTGACGCACTCGTTTGCCATGTCGTCGGGCGAACCGCCCGCGATTTCAATGGCCACGGGGATGCGCTTCTTGTGGGAGCCGCCGATGAGGGCGCTGACAGGGACGCCGAGGGCCTTGCCCATCAGGTCGTGGAGCGCGAGGTCGAGACCGGCCTTGGCGCAGGAGTTTCCCCGGTAGTCGATATGGTGGATCAGGTATTCGCGGTCGAAGGGGTCCTTGCCGACGAGTTGCGGCCCCAGGTAATCCTCCACGGCGGACTGGATCTCCTCGATTGTCTCGCCGAAGAACCCGATGTCGGCCGGCGCTTCCCCGATCCCGGTTGTGCCCGCGTCGGTCGCGATGTGGACCAGCAGGTATTCGAGGATCGGGGATGGGCGTTTAGGCGAGACACGGCTCAGGCGTCCACCCCACTCCCGCTTCGTCCCCGCGTTCTCCGAGTTGTAGAAGAACTGGGTGAGCGGGATGCGGACTGCGGTTGTGGTGACGGCGGTGATCTTCATGGCGTTCCTTTTTTCAGCTCTCCGTTGGCAACTCGTGGGCGTGCTCCATGAGCGTGGTCAGCAACTTGACCGTGGCATCCATGTCATCGGCGTGACACAGCTGCACCGTCGAATGCATATAGCGGACGGGTGCGCCGATGGTGGTGGCGATGACGCCCGCCCGGGACTGCTGGATGGCGCGGGCATCGGTTCCCCCGCCAATGTTCTTCTGGAAGGGAATCCGGTTCTTCTTGCACAGGTCGTACAGGAAACTCAACAGGCCGCGGTGGCCGATCGTCAGGTTGTCCACCAGGTAGATGCCCGTGCCCTTGCCCGGTTCGCAGAGGTTCTGGTGATTCTTGACGTAGGCGCCACGGGTCATGCTGCCGTCCAGGGCGATGCCGATGTCGGGATCGATGCCGAAGGCGGCGGGGGTCATGCCGCGCAGGCCGACTTCCTCCTGTACGGAGCTCACGGCGTAGACATCCACATGGGTTTCCTTCACCTGGCGCATGGCTTCGAGCAGGCAGTAGGTGCCGATGCGGTCGTCGAAGTTACGCCCCACCCACATCTTGCCGTTCAACAGCGAAACATCCTCGTCGAACGTGACGATGTCGCCCACATCGATGAGCTTGAGGAGATCCCGCTTGGACAACCCGGTGTCAATCAGCAGGTCATCGAGAACGGCGGCCTTTCCGTCGGGGCCGGCCGGCTTGGGGACCACGACCCCGCGCACGGGTTTCCGGCCGTGGATGATGACGCGCTGGGACTCGACAACCTGCGGGTTGAGGCCGCCCATCTGGATGAAGTGGATGAATCCCTCGTCGTTGATATGCTTGACCATCATGCCGATTTCGTCGGCATGCGCGGCGAGCAGTAAACGGAGGGGGTGTTTCCCCTTGGCGGGCGGGCGGGTGGCCTTGCGGAGTCCGATGACGTTCCCCATCCGGTCTCGGCGCACCTCGTCGCAGCAGCCTCGCAGAACATCCATGGCTACCGCCTGCACCCCGTCCTCGAATCCGGACACTCCGGGGGCATTTCCCACACTCTTGAGTAATTCGTGGTTCATAGTATTTCTCCGCCGAAAACCTGTTTACTACAAAGCCCAGCACAATAGCCGCTTATCATGCTGTTGTAAACCCAAGAACACGGGGCGCCTGATAGTTCTATTGCCGGATAATGCCAAAGACGTACCATGAAATACAATAATGCGGAAAGTGTGTCTGGCATGCTGTGTGCCGATCACTTGAATGTGAAATAGTTCTGATCGAGCTTGACCGGAGACGCTTATGTATCGCCAGTATTTCATTGATTTGACTCGCAAGGACGTCCGTGTACCCATTGGTGTTGACATGATTCTTCACAAGTACCCGGATGTGGATGCCATTCTCGACGATGGGGAGCGGATGGGTCAGGTTCTTCTGGAGGCGGCGGGGTTCTATAACAGTCCGATTGTGATGCCCCACATGGACCTAATGCTCGAGAAGGATCATCTGCTTGCCCTGATGGGCGTTCCGGAAGCGGATCGCCCGGCCTATCATTTTCATGGTTGCCCCCCGGAAGCGATGGTCGCTGCATTCAAGTCCGGGATCAAAGGGCCACTGGGGCGCAGGATGGAAGCCCGGAACGAGGCCATCCGGTATGTCGCAACCCATTCCACGCTCCTGCCCATGGGTATTTCGATCGGCCCCTTCTCCCTGATGACCAAGCTGCTGGCTGATCCTATTACCCCCATTTTCCTGCATGGAGCGGGGGTTTCCGGTGATGACGATCCGGAGGTCAAGGCCGTGGAGGTCTGTCTGGAGCTTGCGCTGGCCGTGGTCTTGCGCGCCATTGAGGCTCAACTGGATGCCGGGGCCAAGACGATTATCGTGGCCGAGCCGGCTGCCAATACCGTCTATCTCTCGCCCAAACAGATGGAGGAGGGGGCTGATATCTATGACCGGTTTGTACTGGCCCCAAATAGGGTCATGCGCGAATTAGTGGCAGAACGTGGTGCTGCATTGATATTTCATGACTGTGGGGCGCTTACCCCGGAGATGATCCGCAAGCTCGACACGTTGCGGCCCGAGGTATTCAGCTTCGGCAGTCCCGTGAACTTGTGGGAGGCGGCGGATCTGGTGTCGAAGGACACGGTTCTCTACGGGAATCTCCCCTCCAAGCGGTTCATGTCGGACTCCCTGATCACGGTTGAGCAGGTGAAGGCCGCCTCCCGTGACCTGGTGGCGAGGATGCGGGACAAACAGCATCCTTTCATGCTGGGCACGGAATGCGATGTTCTTTGCGTTCATGAACACAAGGAGACGATTGCCCGCAAGGTGGAAGCCTTCATGACCTGCGAGGTCTAGGAACCCAGGGGGGGGGGCTACGAAGACTTGTGCCGGCGCGGGCGGCCCTGCTATGCTCCGGTCATGAGTAAGAAACCGAATATCCTGATGTTGTTCACGGACCAGCAGCGGTTTGACACCATTCATGCCCTGGGCAATCCCGTGATCAAGACTCCGGCGTTTGACAGCCTGTGCGCGGCAGGGGTGGCCTTCACCAGCGCCTATTCGCCCTCCCCGGTGTGCGTGCCGGCCCGGTGCAGCCTGATCTACGGGCAGTACCCCATGCGCACCCGGTGCTATGACAATAGCGATAAAATGCCCGAGGACCGCCGGTCGTTCATGGATGTTCTGACCGAAGCGGGATACAGGACGCATGGCATCGGAAAATGCCACTACACGCCCGACAAGTTTGCCTTGCGCGGCTTCCAGACCCGGGAGGTACAGGAGGAATGCCCGGCCCGCGGCAGCGACGATTACATGAAGTTCCTTGAGCGGGAGGGGTATGGCGAGTTATTCGAACCGCACGGGGTGCGGGGTGAGATGTACTATGTGCCCCAGATCTCGCAGCTGCCCCCGAAACTGCACCCGACCCAGTGGGTGGGGGACCGGTCCCTCGCCTTTATTGAGGCGCAGAAAGGCAGTTCCCAGCCCTGGTTCCTCTATTCAAGTTATGTCCACCCGCATCCGCCCTTTGCGCCGCCGTCGCCCTGGCATAAGCTCTATCGCTCCTTCGATATGCCCCTGCCCAATGTGCCGCAGGATGTCGAGGCCCTGCATACTCATATCAACCGGGTGCAGAACCGCTACAAGGGTCGCGATCATGGCATCGACACGAATCTGCTGCGCAATATGAAGGCCCACTATTATGCCTGTATTTCCTTTGTCGACTTTCAGGTCGGGCGAATTCTCCAGGCCTTGAGGCAGCAGGGGCAACTCGAGAACACCCTGGTGCTGCTCTCGGCGGACCATGGTGAACATCTGGGCGACTACAACTGTTTCGGCAAGCGCAGCATGCACGACAGTTGTGCGCGGGTGCCCCTGGTGATCTCCATGCCCGGACGGTTCGAGGGAGGCGTGCAGTGCTCCCAGCCCGCCAGCCTCATTGACGTGATGCCCACCATCCTGGGCGCCGCGGGATGTGATGGCGGAGGCTTGACTCTCGACGGCGAGGATCTCCACGATGCGGTGCGGCAAAAATCCGGCCGCAAGGCGGTCTACTCGCAGATCAGCACCCGGGAGGATGCGATTTACACCGCCGTCACGGATCGCTGGAAATACGCCTATAGCGCCCCTGACAACCAGGAGTTCCTGTTTGACCGTGTTGTCGATCCCCTTGAGACGCGCAACCGCGCCGGTCTGCCGACCACGCGGGAGATTGTCAAATCACTACGCGAGCAGACGACCAGTTTTTTTGCCGCCTGCGGCGAAACCGATGCCGTGGACGGCAGCGGCTGGAAGGTCTACCCGAAGCGCACCATGCCCGCGGACCCGGATGCCGGATTCCTCACCCAGGACCCGCGGGGCTTTGTGCTGGACCTTCCCGGTTACACGGACTGAAGCTGAAGTTTGCTCCCCTGCCGGATAAACACCGGGATACGGGCGAGGGGTGCCTCGGCCTTGAAGATCGTTCCCCCCTTGTGCACCTTGCCGGTCCAGGCGCAACGCCAGGCCGTTCCGGACGGGAGATACACGGGGCGGGTGCGCACCCCCTCGGCAACCACCGGTGCCACGACGAGGTCGGGGCCGAACAGGAACTGGTCCTCGACCTGCCAGGCCTTCTGGTCCTCCGGGAAGTCAACGAAGAGCGGGCGCATCGGCGGCAGGCCTGTCTTCTGAGCCACCTTCATCTGCTTCCTGATGTAGGGGCGCAGCCGTTCACGCAGGAACAGTTGGTCGCGCAGGATCCCGTAGACCTCCTCGCCGTAGGACCACACTTCGTTCGCGACATTCGGGTGATTGGGGTTGGCGATGGGGTCGCCGGGTTTCTCCCTGGCATTCTTGTGCCGCCGGATTCCGTGCACGCGGAGGATCGGGCAGAACACGCCATACTGGAACCAGCGCACCATCAGTTCGCGGAAGCTGGGGTCTTCAATATCGCCACCATAGAAGCCTCCGATGTCGGTGGTCCACCAGGGGATGCCGCTCATGGCGATGTTGAGGCCGCCGGCAACCTGTCGCTGCAGGGAGTCGAAGGTGGAGGGGATGTCTGCCGACCAGACTGCGGCGCCGAAGCGCTGGCTGCCGATCCAGGCCGAGCGGCCGAGGGTCAGGATGGCGGTCTCGCCCGTTGACTTCAGGCCGTCGTGGAAAGCCTGGGCATGATGGAGCGGGTAGAGGCCCGAGACCTCCAGGCCGTTGCCCAGGTGGTAGCGGGTGTTGTCCTGTTCCAGCGGGCAGAGTTCAGGCTCCATGGTGTCCAGCCAGAACAGCTTGATGCCGTACTTGACGTACCCCTCCATGATCTGCTTCCACAGGTAGGTGCGCGCCTCGGGATTCGTGGAATCGTAGAAGGTCTGGATCACGCTGCCGTGATTGTCGGTGCTGTTGTTCTGGATGGAGAAGCCGCGCTCATTGCGGATGAGCAGGCCGTGCGCCTTCATGGGGGGGTAGTTCTTGCAGGACACGTTGACGGTCGGCCACACCGACACCATCAGTTCGATGCCCATCTCCTTGAGTTCCTTCACCATGGCGGCGGGATCAGGCCAGCACTCCGGATCGAAGGTCCAGTCGCCCATCTGGCGCCAGTGGTGGAAGTCGATGATGATGACGGAGATCGGCAGCTTGCGCCGCTTGTATTCGCGGGCTACTTCCATCAGTTCGTTCTGGGTCTTGTAGCGGAGCTTGCACTGCCAGAACCCAGACGCCCATTCCGGGAACTCCGAGGGAAACCCGGTAACTTCAGCGTAGCGGGTGAGCAGGGCAGCCGGCGTCTTGTCGATCACGATGTAGTAGTCGATCTGTTGCGCGGATTCGGCAATCCAGCGGGTGTCGTTCCGGCCGAGGTCGACACGGCCGACGCCGGGGTGGTTCCAGAGGAACCCGTAACCCTCGCTGGAGATCAGGAACGGGATCGAGACTTCGGTATTGCGGTGCATCAGGTCGAGCACGCACCCCTTCTGGTCGAGGAAGCCATGCTGGCGCTGCCCCATCCCGTAGAACCGTTCGCCCTCCCTGGCGAAGAAGCGCTGGTCGATATGCCAGGTTCCGTTGCGGGGGGTGAAAGTGCGGCCGTGGTATTCGGCGGTGGTCCTGGCACGTTCCGTCAGCAGGGGTTTGCCGTCGGAATTGCGGATGAAGGTCAGCTGGGCGCCGGCGGAGAGTTTCACGGTCAGCTCGCCGTTGACGAGCGTGGACTCCTGCTCCCCGATTGTGATTTTCACCTTGCCGCCCGGGGGCGGGGGTGTCAGCAGTCCGCCGGGTGTATCCTTGAAAGAAGCCTGTTTGGTGACCCGGACCCGGGCGCCATTTTTGCCCCAGGGTACGATCCAAATGCTCTCATTGTTCTTCTTCCACAACAGTCCGTTGCCATCTCGCGAGGTAAATTCGTTCATCGAAAAAAAATATAGACTCATCGCGGAAAAGTCAACGGCGCCGCGTCAGTCGAGGCCGGCGAGGCATTTGCGCAGGGCGGCGGCCCCTTCCCGGGAGACGGGGTAGAGGGGCGGCCGCGGGGCGCCGACGGGGTGCCCCATCAGGCGGCAGCCGGCCTTGACGAACTGGGTGTACCGGCCCCCGCCCTCCATGAAGGAGAGGAGCGGCAACAACTTGAAGTACAGCGTGCGGGCGGCGGCATAATCCTTTTTCACGACGGCCAGGTCGTATAGCCGCACAAAGCTCCGGGGCGTCACATTGGAGACGCCGGTGACCCACCCTCCCGCGCCCATCATGAAGCTCTCCAGCGCGAGGGTGTCGCACCCGCAGAACACGCCCAGCCGGTCACCGCACAGCCGGGTCAGGGAGCTGACGCGCGACATGTCGCCGGTGCTGTCCTTGACATAGCGGATGTTCGAGAGGGTGGTCAGGCGCGCGATGAGGTCCGGCGCCATGTCCACGCCCGTGCGGCCGGGGTAGTTGTAGAGCATGACCGGGATGCCGATCGCGGCATTGATCGCGCGGAAGTGCTCGAACAGTTCGTCGGGCGTGGGCAGGGAGTAATAGGGAGCGGCCAGCAGCACCCCGTCGCAGCCGAGCGCCTCGGCCTGGCGCGAGTAGGCGATGACGTCGCGCGTTGCCCCGGCGTTGGTGCCGGCGAGAACCGGGACGCGTCCATCGGCCGCTTCCAGCGTGGTGCGCAGGACGCGCTCCCGCTCGTCGGCCGACAAGGCGTAGTACTCGCCCGTGCTGCCCAGCGGGATCAGGCCGTGGATGCCCTGGCGGATCTGGTACTCGACGAAGGCGCCGAGGGCGGGGTAATCAACCTCCCCGTTCGCCTTCATCGGCGTGACAAGGGCTGTGAATACGCCGCGGAACGCTCCGCGGCGCGACTTTGAGGACTGGGTCTTCATGTTAATTGCATCCAGATGGTTTTCAGCTCGGTGTATTGGTAATGAGCAAAGATCGACTTGTCGCGGCCGAAGAAGCCCGACTGCTTGTAGCCGCCGAACGGGGTGGTGGCGTCGCCCTCGGAGAAACAATTCACCGAGACGGTACCCGCCCGGATGGCGCGAGCGACGCGGTGGGCCCGGCTGACATTCTCGCTGTAGAGCGAGGCGGTCAATCCGTAGGGGGTGTCGTTCGCGAGGATGATGGCTTCCTCCTCGGTGTCAAAGGTCAGCACGGAGAGGACAGGGCCGAAGATCTCCTCGCGGGCGATCTTCATGGCGGGCTTCACGCCGTCGAAGATGGTGGGTTCGACGAAATAGCCGCCGGTCTTGAGGAGCGTGCGTTTCCCTCCCAGAACCAGTTTGGCGCCCTCGCGCTTTCCGCTCTCGACGTACTCCAGGACCTTCATCATGTGGCTTTCCTCGATCATCGGGCCGATCTTGGTGGCCGGATCCAGCGGGCTGCCGACGACCCACTCCCTGCTCAGCTCGATCATGCGGGACAGGAGCTTGTCCTTGAACTTGCGGTGGACGATCAGGCGCGAGCCGGAGCTGCAGTTTTCCCCCATGTTCCAGAAGACGCTGCTCAGGGCCTGGCGGGCGATGTAATCCACGTCGCCGGCGTCCTCGAACACAACCTGCGGGTTCTTGCCGCCCAGTTCCAGCATGATGCGCTTGAGGTTGGATTCGGCCGAATACTGCAGCAGCTGGCGACCCACTTCAGTCGAGCCGGTGAAGGCCGCGGCGTCGACATCGGGATGACGGCAGAGCGCCGCGCCGATCACGGCGCCACTGCCGGGCACGACGTTGAGAACGCCGTCTGGAATTCCCGCCTCGGCGGCGATTTCGGCCAGGCGCAGGACGCTCAGGGCCGTCTGCCGGGCCGGTTTAAGGACCACGCTGTTGCCGGTGGCGAGGATGGGGCCGAGCTTCCAGGCGGCCATCTGGAACGGGAAATTCCAGGGCAGGATGGCTCCAACGACGCCCAGCGGTTCGCGCACGATCATCGCGACATTGCCCGGGCCGGTGGGCGAGACCTTCTCGTATTCCTTGTCAATCGCCTCGGCATGCCAGCGGAAACAGTGCACGGAGTCGGGCAGGTCCATCGTCAGGCAATCCGTGATCGGCTTGCCGGCGTCCAGGCAGTCGAGCAGGGCCAGTTCGCCGAGGTTTTTCTCAATGAGGTCGGCGAAACGCAGCAGGACATGCTTGCGCTCGGTGGGGGAGCGCTTGGCCCAGACGCCCTGGTCAAACGCGCGGCGGGCGGCCTTGACGGCGGCGTCCACGTCGGCGGCCTCGCAGGCGGCGATCTTGGCGAGGGGCTGGCCGGTGGCGGGGTTTGTCGAGACATATGTCTTGCCGGATGCGGCATTCACATAGCGGCCGTTGATGAAGGCCTGGGTGCGGAACTTGATTTTGGCCGTGGCGGCCTTGATGGACTTGGGCTCAAGCGTGACGTTAAGTACCGGTGTTTTCATGGCGTTATGCTACCTCCCCGAATTCATGCTGTCTTCTGATAAAACGGCAAAAGGTTGCCAGATAAATCCGACGGACGCAAGATTTGTCACTTCAATTGCTGGTGGACGCCGCCCCCGGGCGGCGTCAGCCCGCTTATTTTGGGAACGGTAGTCTGTCCCCGCAGCCGCTATTGACTTTCCGGTTTCAAAAATGGATTGTGGCGAACTTGCAAATGGCGGGAGGGATCGGGTCGTGGGCATCGGAATACAGAGGAGAGATTGTGGCAACGGAACGGGCAGCTTTTGAGGGGAATATGACGCCGTCTGGCGGGGGGATGGTTGTCAGCGCCTTGACTTGCGAGCAACGGGTCTGTCCGCTCGGCATTGACGTGACGCGCCCGATGCTGGGCTGGATCCTGGAATCTCCTCTTCGTGGCGACAGGCAGACCGCCTATCAGATTCTGGTGGCCGGGACGCCCGGGGCGCTCGCCGCCAACACCCCTGATCTCTGGGACAGCGGCCGGGTGATATCCGACCGATCGGTGGGCATCCTCTACGAAGGCCGGCCGCTCCACTCCGGCATGCGGGTCTGGTGGAAGGTCCGCGTGTGGGACCGGGAGGGCCGGCCGGGACCCGACAGCGAGCCGCAATGGTGGGAGATGGCGCTTCTTTCCCCGCAAGACTGGCGTGGCAAATGGATC
Organism: uncultured Verrucomicrobiota bacterium; assembly: GCA_964568965.1. Classification (GTDB taxonomy): domain Bacteria; phylum Verrucomicrobiota; class Kiritimatiellia; order CAIKKV01; family CAITUY01; genus JAABPW01. The sequence continues at coordinate 47,584 of CAZMSS010000001.1, forward strand.
TGCCACGACCAGCCCCTGCCGCAGCAGGATGAGGATTTCTATAAGGACAACCCCGCCCCGCTCCTGCGGAAGGACTTTGCGGCGGCCCGCCCGATCCGCAAGGCCCGTCTGCATGTCAGCGGCCTGGGATACTACGAGCTTCACCTCAACGGTTCCAAGGTAGGCGACCAGGTGCTTGACCCCGGCTGGACCAGCTACGGCAAGCGCGTGCTCTATTCCACCTATGATGTCACCACGTTGATTCAGCCGGGCGGGAATGCGCTTGGCGTCATGCTCGGGAACGGCTGGTACAACCCGCTTCCGCTGCGGATGTGGGGGCATCTCAACCTCCGCGAGCATCTGACCGTGGGCCGGCCGCGGGTCATCCTTCAGCTGAACATCGAGTACACCGACGGCACGACGGGGGAAGTCGTCACCGATGAAACCTGGAAAACGGCGGACGGCCCCATTCTCAGGAATAGCGTCTATCTGGGTGAGGTTTATGACGCGCGGCGCGAGATTCCCGGGTGGGACCGCCCCGGGTTCAACGACCGCGGGTGGCAGGCGGCGGTTGCCGCCACGGACGTGCTGGGCCCGTTGCGGGCGCAGGCCGCACCCCCGATCAAGGTGGGCCGGATCATCAAGCCGGTCGCGATGACCGAACCGGCTCCAGGCCTTTTCGTCTTTGACCTGGGTGAGAATTTCGCGGGGTGGGTCCGGCTCCGCGCCCGGGGCAAGGCCGGCGACACCATGACGCTGACCTTCGGCGAACTGCTCATGCCGGACGGGACGTTGAATCCCAAGACCGTTGCCTGCGGGCAGATCAAGACGGGGCGCTCCAAGGGCGGTCCCGGCGCCCCTGCCGATGCCTTCCATCGTTACACCATCATCCTGAAGGGCGACGGGGAAGAGGTCTACACTCCCCGCTTCACGTTCCACGGGTTCCGCTATGTGGAGGTGGCCGGCTATCCGGGTCGTCCTGCGCTGGAAGCACTCGAGGGGCTGGCCCTGTATTCGGCGGTCAGGTCCGCCGGCTCGTTTTCCTGTTCCAACCCGATGCTCAACCGGATCCAGGATGCCTTCCGCCGTTCCCTGCTCAGCAACCTCTTTGGCGTCGAGTCGGATTGCCCGCACCGCGAGAAGTTCGGTTACGGCGGCGATATTGTCGCCTGCAGCGAGGCGGCCATCTACAACTTCGACATGTCCGGCTTCTATGCCAAGGCGGTTGAGGACCTTCAGGATGCGGTGAGGCCCAACGGCGGTTTCACCGAAACCGCGCCCTTCACCGGGGTGGCCGACAATGGCCTGGGCGAGGGGGCCGGCCCGATGCTCTGGGGTACGGCCCATCCCGTCCTGCAGAAGCGGCTGCTCCAGCACTACGGCAACCTCAGGCTGCTGGCCGAGCAGGACGATGCCACCGGCCGCTGGATGGCGTTTCTGGAATCCAAGGCCCAGGACCATATCCTGACCCAGTGCCTGGGTGATCACGAGACGCTGGCGCCCCGCTCGACGGCGGTCAGCAGTACTGCCTACTATTACTGGACCGCCTGTCTGTGCCGCGACTTCGCCGAAATCCTGGGCAAGACCGGCGAGGCCCGGTGCTATGACGCCCTGGCAGGCCGGATCCGCGATGCCTTCAACCGCACGTTCCTGGACGCGAAGACCGGGCGGGTCGACAACGCCAGCCAGGCGAACCAGGCGTTTGCCCTGGCGCTGGGACTGCTGTCCGAACAGGACCGGGCGGCGGCGCTGGCCGTGCTCGTCGATGATGTCATGACCACCCACCAGGGGCACCTGAGTACCGGGATTTTCGGCACCGACTGCCTGTTGCAGGCGCTGGGCCAGACTGGGCGGGCGGATATCGCCTACACCATCGTCACCCGGAAGACTTTTCCCGGTTGGGGCTACATGCTGGAGAACGGCGCGACGACCCTGTGGGAACATTGGGCGCTGGACGCCGGTATCTTCTCGCACAACCATCCCATGTTCGGATCCGTCAGCGCATGGTTTTTCAAATTCCTGGGGGGTATCCAGTGTGAGCCCGGAGCCATCGGGTTCGACCGGATCATCATCGCCCCTCAGATTGTCGGCGACCTGACGTGGGTCAAGGCCAGCCACGAGTCGGTCCGTGGAACCATCCGGAGCGGGTGGGCACTGGACGGCAAGCGCCTGACGCTGGACATCACCATTCCCGTCAACGCCATAGCGTCCGTCCGGGTTCCGGCGGCCGCGGCCTCCAAAATCCGCGAGGGCGGACTCCCGGCCGGGGAATCGCCGGGAGTCCGCAGTCTTGGCCGGGACACGACTGCGGCCATCTTCGAGGTCGGCGCCGGGACCTACCAATTCACTGTGGAATAGGGAACACTAAAGAGGGAATACCAGACCATGAAAACCGCCTGTATCATTACCAATAGCTCACACCCGACACTGGCCTATGCGGCCCACGACTTGCAGTCTTTCCTGGAGAAGACGACCGACCTGCTGAAGACGACCGACGTGGTGCAGGCGGATTATTGCTTTACCCTGTCAAAGGAGCCCGGTCTGAAGGAGACCAGTTTTGCGGTGCGTGTGGTGAAGCAGGGGCGGCGCACGGTCGTCACGCTGGCAGGCCATGACGAGGCCTGTGTGTTGCACGCCGTCTATGCGATGCTGGGAACATGCGGGATCCACTTTGACATTCTGGGGCCCATCCTTCCCGACCAGCTCGATCTGTCAGCCCTGACGGAGGGGGAGCAGGTCACGACGCCGTTCGTGCGGCAGCGCGGCATCCGGCAGCACATCAATTTCGCGATGGACATCTCGTCGTACCCCCTGGCCGAAGCCAAGGACTACATCCGCAACATGGCCCGCATGGGGATGAACCACATCACGTTCCACAGCTATAACGGGCAATGGTTCGGGTATGTGAAGGACGGCGAGTTCAAGCACGGCGGCAACTTCTTCTATGGAACGCGCTTCGACCTGCCCGACCGGGAGCTGTTCACCCGGAATATCCGCAACCGCGCCATCTACTGCATTCCCGAGATCGAGGCGGTCATCGAGCAGCCCGAACTGCGCAGCAGGATGGCCACCGAATGGCTCAATGCGGTGATCGCTGAATGCAAGCGCTGCGGCCTCCACGTGCAGTTCTCCGTTGAACCGGCCGGGAAGACCCACGCCGAGGGCGTGGCAATCTGCCGGGACGTGATCGCGCTGTATCCCGCGATCGACACCTTCGAGCTGATCACGCCCGAATGCGGCAATTCCGAGCGGACCCTGAAGGCGGTTGAGCTCAAGGCGTATCTGGTGGATCTCTTCGGCCAGTCGGTGCTCGACGATGCGGCGCTGATGGCCTCGCTCAAGGATGGCCTGCATCAACTGGAGGGCGGGATCCGAAACTGCGCCCGCAACATCCGGATTGTCGAGGCGCTTCGGGCCGCGCCGGGTGCCGCGAGGCCCGCCCTGGCGATCGGCGCCTACATCACGTGCCCTGATTCCAACCGTGTCGTGCATGCCCTGATGCAGCGCTATACGCCCGAGGGCGTGTCGCTGGCGTTTCTCCCTGCGCATGGGGCGCGGCGGGCTGTGGCCAACCTCAGGCAGATGGGGTTTACCCGGCAGAGCGTCCTGAGGTCCATGCTCTACGGGTGGATCGAATTCGACGGCAACATGTACCTGCAGCAGAATTCCGTGGTGGGCGCCCGGCAGATGCTGGAGTTTGCGAAGTCACTCACGGGTGAGGCGCAGGTCACGGGCGTGGCGCTCAACCACTGGCGCACGGCCGAAAACAGGGTGTGCATCGCGTATGCCGCCCGGGCGTTCATCCAGGGACCTATCGACCCCGCCGGGTTCTACCGGGATTATGCCCGTGTCTTCGGGGTGAAGGAGGCAGACCGCTATGCCGGCATCATGCAGGAACTGGACGACCTTGACGACCTGGCGCGGGAGAAAATGTTCAATATCGGGTTTTGTGCCAGCGGCTGCTGGGTGCGACCCGGGCTGAGGTGGACCCGGAAGTGGGACAATGACGCCATTGACGAGGCGAAGCGGCGTTTCGCAGAGACCATTCCCGGGCTGGAGTCCTGCCTGCAGACGGCAACCCGGCCGGCGGGCCGCGAACTCCTCCGGTTCCTGATCAACCGGGTGGAATGCACGCTGCTCCAGCTGGAGTGCGCCCAGACGATGAAGTCCCTCAATGCCTTTTGCGACCATGATCATCCCGACAGCCTGGATGCCGCGCAGAAGCAGACGGTCAAGGAGACCTGCGCGCGGGCCCTGGATCTGGCCGGGCGCTACCTGGCCAAGCATGCCGAGACCATTATCGACCGGGGTTGCGAAGGCACGTTGATCAGCTACCAGACCACGCTGCCGAACTTCATTCACCACATCCGCGCGGTTTTTGTAGAGGGCGAGAAAACCTGCACCCATTTCCTGCCCGAGTTCGATGCGCCACCTCCACCGATGATTATCTAAAGGAGCAAAACATGATCAAGCCACAACAAGCAGTATCCAGCGTTAACACACCGCTTCCGGCCGGCGCCGACCTGCCTCCGGTGCACGGGCTGTGCGAGGTTCACAGCTCGCAGGTGAAGCTGGGCGGCGGGTTCTGGGGGCCGAGGTTGAAAACCCACCATGAGGTCACCATTCCCCATGAGTTGAACTGTCTGGAGGAACGGGGGCACGTCACCAACTTCGACAAGGCGGCGGGCGTCTTCGATGGCCCCCTGCAGGGGCACGGGGCCTTTGATTCCGATTTGTACAAGGCCCTGGAGGGAGCGCTGTACTCCCTGCAGCTCCGCGACGACAGCCGCCTGCTCCTGCGTGTTGAAAGCATGATGGACCGCGTCCTGGCGGCCCAGCAGGAGGACGGGTTCCTGATCGCCTATCACATCGTCAAGGATCTCGCCAAGCGGTGGGACGATCTGACCCTGGGGCACCAGATGTACAATGCGGGCCATTATTTCGAGATGGCGGTTGAGCATTACCGGCTGACCGGGGATCCCCGGGTGCTGGAGTCCGCGCGGCGGTTTGCCGACCACATCGACGGCCTCTTCGGCGAAGGCAAACGCTACGAGGTGGACGGGCATCAGGAAGTGGAGCTGGCCCTGGTCAAGCTGTACCGCGCCACCGGCGAGCGGCGTTACCTCGACCTGTCGCGGTTCTTCCTCGATGAACGGGGCTATGCCCACGGGACGGAGCGCAAGCCCTTTGATCCCTCAACGCAAGTGATGCCGGTCAAGCCGGAAGGCCCGCTGGAAGGCGAGAAGCGTCGTGAGTTCTGGCATGCCCAGCTCCGGTATCGCAACGGTCGCATGCAGGACCATAAGCCGGTTGTCGACCAGCACGAGGCCGTGGGCCATGCCGTGCGGGCCGGTTACATGTATGCGGCGATGGCCGATATTCTCCGCTTCATGGACGCCCCGGGCTACGAGCAGGCGCTGGATGACATCTGGAATGACGTCGTGAGCCACAAGCTTTACGTCACCGGCAGCATCGGCTCGGGCCAGTATGATGACGAGGGCTTCGGTGATCCCTATCTGCTGCCCAATGACACGGCGTATTGTGAATCCTGTGCGGCCATCGCCCATGTGCTGTGGCAATACCGGATGGCCCTGCTGAAGGGGCAGGCCAAGTATGCCGACGTAATGGAGCTGGCGCTGTACAACGGCGTGCTCTCCGGGATTTCGATCTCCGGATCCCAGTTCTTCTACGAGAACCATCTCTTCAATCCCGAGGGCGATGCCCGGCGGTCATGGATCGGGATTGCGTGCTGCCCGACGAACCTGGCGCGCATCATTCCGCAGGTCGGCGGGCTGGCCTTTGCCTGCGGCCCGCGGCAGGCGACCGTCAACCTCTACCTGGCCGGCGAGGCGACGTTCGCCATCGACGATAAGGTGACGGTCAAGTTGGCCCAGCAGACCGACTATCCGTGGAACGGTCGTGTGCGGCTGACGGTTACGCCGGACAAGGCGGCCGATTTCACCCTGCGCCTGCGCATTCCGGGCTGGGCGCTGGGGCGGCCCGTGCCCAGCGACCTCTACCGGTTTGCCGGGACGAAAGTCCCGCCGGTCGGTTTGACCCTCAACGGCCAGCCGGCTGACGCCACGCCGCAGACCGACGGCTATGTTCACCTGAAGCGTTGTTGGCAGCCAGGCGACGTGGTGGAGCTGGATCTACCGATGCCCGTTCGCCGTGTCGTCGCCCATGAGAATGTCCAGGCCGATAAAGGCAAGGTGGCGCTGATGCGTGGCCCGGTCATCTATTGCATCGAGGCGGCTGATCATCCCGGGGTGGACATCACCGGCCTTGTCCTGCCTCAGGACTCGGAACTCCACGCGGAGCACCGTCCGGAATTTCTGGGCGGCGTGACCGTCATCCAGGGCAAGGCCATGAATGCCAGCCAACAGCCAGTCACCCTGACGGCCATACCGAACTATGCCTGGGCGAACCGGGAGAAAGGCGCCATGACGGTATGGATCAACGCTGGCTGAATCAAGATTCTGATTCGTTAGGTCAGTTATCGTCCATGCGCTACAGTGGCAACACCCCCGGCGTGGCTTTCGCCTACGACCGTCTCGGACGCCAGACCACCATCACCGACGCCACGGGTACCCGTACCTTCACCTACAACGATGCCCTCCAGTTGTCGGGCGAAACCAACACCCAGTGCGTGTTGCAGTACGGTTTCGACAATCTCGGCCGTCCATCCGGCTTCGCCGTAGGCCCCAACTACTCCGTCAACTACACCTACGACTCCGTCGGCCGCTTCTCCTCCGTTTCTTCAACTGTTGCGTCCGTTGCCTCCTACTCCTACCTCCCCGGCAGCGACCTCGTCCAAGGTTACACCACAGTCTCCGGCTTTGCCCTCATGCGCTCCTACGAGCCCAACCGCAACCTGATCGCCAGCATTACCAATGGTTTCGGGGGTGTTCAGCTGCACCGGTTCGACTACACAAACGATGAAATCGGGCGCCGTACCCAGCGGGCTGATTTCGATCTTTCCACTAGCATCTCCAACTTCTTCGCCTATAATATCCGTAGCGAACTGGAAGATGCGGCTATGGGAACCAACACCTTCAACTACCGCTACGACCCCATCGGCGGCATCCTGTCTGCTGACTTCAACGGCACAGACGCCTTCTACGCCTATGACGCGAACGGCAATGTTACCGATTTGGTCGGCACCAACGGTGCATTCCTGGCCCAGTACCAGTTCGATCCATACGGCAACACGATCAGCAAAACCGGCGCTCTCGCCGATGTGAATCCGTTTAGGTTCTCGACGAAATTTTTGGATGCGGAAACGGGGCTGTATTATTACGGCCACAGATACTTCAACTCTGAATTAGCGAGATGGGTGAGCCGCGATCCGATTCATGAAAGGGGCGGAAGGAATTTGTATGCCTCATTTGCAAATTCCCCATTGAATAAATTCGATCGGCTTGGCAAATCAGCAACAAAGGCATCATCATGTTGCTCTGTTACGTGGGTAGTCAGCCCTCGGCGTTTTCAGACGTTCTCCTACAACTCTTCTACACGAGATTTTCTTGTTCGGCTTGAGCAAGTTTCAGTTACGGTAACAGTGGATCCTCCTACTGTTAGTCTTGCTGGGGTAAAGATCAAACAGGAGGCAACTATAACATGGGTTGATGACCGCGGGCCTGGAAGTCGTTCTTGGCCCGACCTTGAAGTTGGTGCTCCTGGGCCTCTCTGGGACACTAGTTCGGGGCCCTACGGGCCTGAATACAGTGGCAATGTCGATTTGACGTGGGAGTATGCTCTTACACTGAAAGATTATTTAGATCCTCCTGTTTGCCTTGGTGACTCGGGAGTAACGTGGGGTTTCTCTATCGTTGGAACGAGAGACGGTGGTGGCGGAATCGTCGGAACAACATTCTGATGACAAACACGATGCTATGCTTGCACTTTATATAACAGGTTTATGAAACAGATTCTAAAGTTAGGCTTGAGCGTGATAATTCACACTTTGATTGTGGTGAATTGTTGTGGGCAATTAACTTCACAATCTGTTGCTGCTGAAAAAGAAACTTTGCGTACGCTAGTACAGCAGGCGGAGAGTATCTTTGTCGGCAGGGTTGAAGGTGTAGGAAAAAATGGTGGAACTTCATATTATCTCACGCAGGTATGTGAGATTTTAAGAGATAAAGATGGGCTGGGGCAATTCGGCAGTGTGACGAATTCCAAGATCACTATTCTTGTCTTCTATCCAATTAGCACAGAGTCTTCCGTTTTAAAACTCGAGCGGCAATTGATTGGTGGAAAGTTCATCATTTTTATGGAAAAATTTCCTGGTAAGGGGAAGATTTGGTACGTATTTGGCCGAGATCCCCGAAAGGGTTTAGTAGAAAGTACTCCACATCTACTTGACACAATAAAAATGCTTATTGGAAGTAACCACGTTGAGTCCTTCATCATCCCGCCGTGAAAATCCGTAGATGAGGAATGAGGTAATGAGATGAATCAAAAAATCAAACTACCCGAGTGTTTCGGATGCCAGGCTGAAACGATGCTGCACGGCCAGGATGTCGTTGCCTGTATCGACTGCGAATGGTTCGACAAATGCCACAAGATCACGGTGTCGGCGTCACTGATGGCGATCTCGGATGCGATGGATTTGATCGTCCAGAACGGTTTGGCCGATGGCCGTCTCAAGGGATTCAAGGAACTAGAGAAGTTGATTGAAAAGCGGTAAACGCTCTCCCCCGATCCCTGATTTGTTTGGTCTGGGCGCAGATCAAGCCTAGCCGTCCTTTCCTCGTTATTACCTCGATTTCCGGCTAAAATTCATGGCAGGGAGGCCTACCATGAATACACGTAACTGCAAGTATTGCCGGGAACCCTTCATTCCTGAAATCCAC
>CAZMSS010000002.1:0-48526 GCA_964568965.1 uncultured Verrucomicrobiota bacterium
CCGGTGGCGCAGAACAAACATCCGGCGGCGCACCCGGTCTGGGACGACACGCACACGGAGGAGCGGCCGGTCTTGATGCGCAGAATCACACTCTCGATGCGGCAGCCGTCCAAGGTTTTGAACACCAGCTTGCTGGCGCCGTCCAGGACCGAGTGGAGCGTCTCGACCCGGTCCAGTTCATGGAACTGGACCGCACCCTCGACGGCGGCCCGGCTCGCGTCCGGCACCGTCCCCAGGGCAGCCGCCTGCCCGGAGAAGGACCGGAGAAAGGTGGCGCGCAAACGCCGGATCACCCGCGGATCAAGCCGGAGCTGCCGCCTCAGCGCCTCCATCCCTGTCTCGTCGGTAACGGGGATCACTGCTCGAAGTAGGTGTAGCCGCGAATACCGGTCTTGTAGGACTTCAGGTAGGCATTCTTTTCCTTGGCCGTGATAAGGCCGTGCTTGCAGGCCTTTTCGGCGCGCGCCTTGATCGTCGCGACCATGCTTTCCGGGTCGTATTCCATGTACTCCAGGATTTCATCCACCCGGTCGCCGGTGATCTGCTTGGCGGACTCGATGCGGCCCTTGTCGTCGATGCGGACATGCAGCACGTTGGTGTTCCCCAGCAGGTTATGCATATCCCCGATGGTTTCCTGGTAGGCACCCGTCAGGAAAATGCCCATGTAGTATTCGCGCCCATCCCACTCATGGAGCGGCAGGACATGCTTCACGTCGTGCAGGTCAATGAACTTGTCGATCTTTCCATCCGAGTCGCAGGTGATGTCGGCAAGGACTCCCTTGCGGGTCGGCCGCTGGTTGAGCCGGTGGATCGGCATGATCGGGAAGAGCTGGTCGATGGCCCAGAAATCCGGGATCGACTGGAACACGCTGAAGTTGCCGTAATACACATCGGCAATGGCGGAGTCCAGCCCCTCGAGCTCGTCGGGGATATACTTGCGCCCGCGTGTCATCTCGGACATCTGGCAGACAATGTGCCAGAAAATCGTCTCGGCCAGGGCACGCTCGCGCAGCGAGATCGTCCCGTGCAGGAAGAGGGTCCTCAGCTCATCGCGGTAGAACACGGCGTCATGATACGCCTCCTGCATGTTCCGGGGCGAAAGGGAATGGCAGACCTCCATCAGGTTCAACAGCATTTCGTTGGAGTTGGCGGCCAGTTTCTCGGGGATGCTCAGCGGCTCGAACCGGCGCACATCCAGGATGTTGAAGATCAGAACCGAATGATGCGCCGCCGTGGCGCGACCGGACTCGGTGACGATGGTGGGATGCGGCACCCCGCACTCATCAAGGGTGTTCATGATGGTCTCGACCACCGTGGACGCGTATTCGGCGGTGGAGTAGTTCGTGCTGCAGGCGAAATTGGTGTGGGACCCGTCGTAGTCCACCGCCAACCCGCCGCCCATGTTCAGGATCCCCATTCCGGCGCCCTCCCGCACGAGCTCGACATAGAACCGGCAGGCTTCCCGCAGGGCGGTTCGAACCCGGCGGATATCAGAAACCTGGCTGCCCAGGTGGTAGTGCAGCATCTGCAGGCAGTCGAGCATGCCACGCTGGCGCAACTGGTCCACCAGCTCGATGATCTGGCTCGCGTCGAGGCCGAACTTGCTGCGGTCGCCCCCCGACGAATCCCAATGCCCGCCGGCGCGGCTCGACAGCTTGGCGCGAACCCCCACCACGGGGCGGATTTTCAGCCGCTCGGCCCGCGAGAGGACGAGCTCCAGCTCGCTGGGCATTTCAATGACCAGCACGGTGCGGGTGCCCATCTTGAGGGCCTGCAGGGCCATGTCGATGAACTCCTCGTCCTTGTAGCCGTTGCAGATCACGAAGGCCTCGGGATCCTTCATGAGGGCGAGCGCCGCGATCAGTTCCGCCTTGCTGCCCGCCTCGATGCCGTGGTGGTATTCGCGGCCGTATTCCGTGATGTCGCTGACCACCTCATCCTGCTGGTTCACCTTGATGGGGAACACCCCGCGGTACTGGCCCTGGTAGGCGGCGTCAAAAATGGCCCACCGGAAACTCTCGTTGATCTCCTTGATACGCGAGGCCAGGATGTTGGAAAAACGGAGCAGAACGGGCATATTCAGGCCGCGTCCGTGGCACTCGTCAATCAGGTGCATCAGACTGACTTCCGTCTGGCTCTTCGGCCCGTTCGGGCGCACAATGACTTCGCCGCCGGGAGAGATGTCGAAATAGCCCTGCCCCCAGTTCCGGATCCCGTACAATTCGGCGGAATTTTCCGCCGTCCACCTTGTCAATGCCTCATGCCTCATGCTCTCAGCCTCCTGCACCAGAATTCAAATGCGGAGCCTAGCATGCGACCGGATGATGTACAGGGAAAATGTTAACCCGCCGGGGCGCTATCGGACATCGCCCTTCGGGGAGGAGCCAACGAATTCATAGAGCCGCATGGTCTTGGCGTCATACCAGTAGTTGCGGTCGCGGGACATGGAGAACTTGTCCTTAAGGGCATTCTCGACACGAACCATGGCGGCATCCTTTTCCCGTGTCAACCGGACCAGGACAACCAGATCCTCCTGGACAATCTGCTTGGCGGCCGCCAGTGAGGCGAACTTGCGGGAATCCCCCTCCGTCGCCAACGTCTTCACCACCCTCGCCTCACCGGTCGTTGCGGGTGCGTTGGTGGCAGCGGCGGTCTTCGCGACCTCCTCGTAAATCGTCATCGTCTTGGCGTCATACCGATAATTCCGATCCCGCCTGATTCCGAAGACTTTCTCGAATTCAGCGTCGAAATTGGACAGGTCACGCCTTTTTTCCTCGATCAGAATCCGGAGAACCTGCCGCTCCTGCAAAAGGACGCGCTTTACCCCGGTCAACTGGAGCAGCTCTTTTTCGGCGGCCTTGTCGGACACCGTGAGGTGCAAGCGCTTGACCGTGTTGGTGGACACCGCCTCAGGGGTTTCGCCGCTGTCTTTTTTTCCGATCCACCCGAACAGTCCCGCGTGGAGGGAAAGGGGGGCAACACAACTCGCAATCGCCAGACTCAGGACCATTCTTTTCATCGGGCTCGCTCCTTACTAATTAAAAGGGGATCCATCGTAAGATGGATCCCCTTGATTGTCACTCACATCCGGTCTGGCGTCACGGAACGCTCGGATCATCCGTCAGGTACGGATCCGCGAGGATGTTCCCGTAATAGTCCGGCTCGCCGGCCCAATAATTGTTCTGGGCTGACAGCTGGTCATCCCGGCCGCTCTCATCAGCCCAGCGCATGCCGAAATCGGTATTCCCGGCGAGGGCATTATTGCCCGCATCCGCTTCCGTTCCGAAGTCATACGACCCACTCCCCGCCAAGGCCGTCACATCAATGCCATCCCCGCCGTTGTCCTTCGCAACATTGGAGCGGCCGGTCAGGGTTAGATAGTTGCCCGTGGTGACATTGGCTCGCAAGCCGTCGGCCCCGTTCTCATTCGACACGTTATCCCTCATCTCAATGGTAGCGTCCGTGGAGGCTGACATCGCCACCTGAATGCCATTTGATCCGTTGCCGGAGGTCGTGTTGCCATGCAGATACACATTGGCATGGCCGTCGTAACTGGAGGATTCAACCTCGATTCCATTTCCGGAATTCCCCGATGCCGTTACGTCCCCGACATCCACGAGTGTGTTGCCCCCACCGTCACAGGCGATGGCGATTCCCGATCCGCCGTTATCGCTGGTCTCAATGGCGCCGGAAGGCAGCATGGAGATAACATCCAGGCCCAGAAAATCCCAGCCGCCGCCATGATCACTCATATCCTGGACCGCGGTCTCCGAGATCCAGACATGGCTGTCACCGAACGAGCTGTCGGTCTCGATGGCGATACCCCGGGCGCCATTGTCATTCGCCTGAATCCCGGTCAGGGCGGCCATTACCACACCCTCGCCCCCCATCCGGATGTCAATGCCCGATCCCATGGCATTCCGGTTGGCTTCGACGCCCGCAAGAACCAGGTAGGAGGAAGACGGCGACTGGCTATGGATGTCCATTTCCACGCCCTGGTAGCCATTGTCATTGGCCTTGATGTTAATGCCGCCCACCATGGCCTCGCCATCAGACGCCATGGCGTTCACATTGGCATAGATCCCGTCACTGGCATTTCCGGAAGCCTTAACATTAGCCAGTCCGGCCATGGCATCGCCATACTGCGAATAGGCATAAAGGTTGATGCCATCCCCGCCGAAGCCGTTCTTATCGGTTAACCACCAGCCGTTACGCTGGGCCTCAACCCCGGCGATACCCACCATGGCATCGCCATAGGTGCTGCTCGCATAGACATAGACGCCATTATTGGCGTTGTCGTTGGCCTGCAGGGAGCCGAGCGTCCGGACCTTGGACAGATCCAGCGGCACACTCTCCGATTCAAGGATGGGGCCGAGAAGCCCCATCAACGCCTCAGTGGATCCGACCACACCGACCGCCGCGCCGTTTTCACTGTTCACGTTAACTTCAACACCATTGGCCATGGGTGGCTTAAAGGTGGGAATAAAATTCAACCCATTGCCATTGGCCTGGGCATCAAGCACCACGCCGAATGCCGCATCATAGCCGCCGGCATAGAGGGATATCCCGCTAGCCCCGTTGCCGTTCGCCTGAACCTGTCCAGACGAGGGAATAAAACTCAAGTCCATGGGACCGATCATGCCAGAGAGCAATGGACTTTCGGAAACCGTCTTGACAAGGCTCAGCAGGGGGGCACTGGCAAGTACCACGCCTCCAGCCCACCCGTCATTGGCATAAGTATAGGAATGGATGCCATACATCCAGTTGTCGTTGGCCATGACATCCACAAGCACGTTCAGCGCCAGATTTTCGGCTTCCGAGTAGAGGTCGATTCCCGACCCCTCGTTCCGCTTCGCCTCACTCCGGATCACCGCCGCCACGGAGACAGAAGGATAATCGCTGTAGGATGTCTGCCGGATATTAATGCCACTCGCTCCAATCTCTTTCGGCGGGCTTACCTCGTCGAAAATGGGGTTGTTCCAACCATTATCATTCGCCTGGACACCCAGCACTCCCGCCAGGTTGATCCCATTATCAGAGGACTGATTCACATAGATCCCGTTCGCGCCGTTCCCGTTGGCCTGCATGGACCCGCCCTCACGATAGAGCCCTCGAACACCAAGCAGATCACCGACATTGAACCCGTCACCCAGGCCCATGGGAAGGAAGGGAATCCCCTGTGCCACGGCACCCACAAGCTTGTCAATCCGCTCGAGATCAGCATGGGAGGCGAGCAGCACCGCCGACAGGTAATTGTCATAAAATGAGGCGTAGATTCCGTCACGGCCATTGTTATTGGCGACCGTATCCACGAACAAACCGGCTGCCAATTCATAGAAATTCACATTCATATAGACGCCATTGCCGTAATTCCCGGAATAATTACCGGAAATCCTGGCAATGAAGGTGTCCCCGTAATTCCCGTCCGCGTAAATCGCCAGACCATCTCCGCACCGCGTAACGGTGTTGTTGGCAAGCGTCACGTCCACCCGGGGAATCCCGTAAAGATCCAGCTCGATCCCGCTTCCGCCATAGTCCCGCTTCTCGTACGAGCGGACATCCTCGATCCGGTTGTCCGAGATATTTGCCGAGAAGGACGGGATGGAAAACGCATTGATCCGAATACCCGTCTCGGTATTGTGGATGTAGTTATGATGGATGCTCACATCGGTGACATCCTCGCCGTAGATCCCTGCCAGATAACTCCTCTCCCCCTTGACTTGCGGGGGGTAGGCCGGAATCTGCTGGGTGATCTCAAACCCCGCCACGGTCACATGGCTGGCCAGCGTGATCGCCGGGCCCCGGCCCAGACCGTTCACCACCGGGTAGATTCCGCCCAGGAACCGGTCGCCCTGCCCGTAGATCGGGGCGCCGCTGCCCCACAGCGTCAGGCCTTCCCGCAACACGACGTTCTCATAATACTGCTGGGCCGCGTCGCGTACATATACCATGGTTCCGACTGCCCGCTGGACGCCCGTATTGATCTGGCGGTAGGGGTTTTCCCAGGTCCCGTTCTCGACGCCGCTACGGTTGTCGTCATCCACAAACGTCACGCCCGAAGCCAGCACCAGGTTGTAATCCTTGCGGTCGGTGCCCACCAGAAGCTTCTCCAGGATCTTGCGGTCCGACACCACTTCCTCGGGCTCGGACACATCCGTGCGGATATGGAGGTCGCGGACCACCATTTCCGTCATGCGGGAGGCAAAGGCCGGTTTGGCGGCCCCGGGCTTGAACCCTTCCAGCGCGCCGGCAAACGGATTCTTGCCGCGGCTCAGGTTGGCGAGATCAAAGGGCATGGAGACACGGGCCCCGACAGAATACCGGGAACCCAGGAGCGCCTTATCCTCAAACCAGGCCGCATCCAGGTAAACCGAGGGCATCGGCTTGATTTCCAGGCGCCCCTTCATGCCGGCGAGGTCATCGCCATAGTGGGCATTGTAGTCATAGAAGCCGACAAAGGCCTTGACGTCGGCAACGTCCTTGATGACCGGAATCGGCAGCAGGGCGCCGATTTCACCGTCGAAGCCGTCCATGGCCTGCTCGCTGATCTGGTAATGCTGCAGGGTCTTGACGTCATACGTGGAGGTAACGTCGTAGCCGTACTGCGTGATCGCATTCCCCTGCCCGGTGGGCGCGTACCAGTAGCTCCCCCGCTCCTGCGTTTGCGACGTCGCGGTGGCGTATTCATCCGCCGTCTTCTTCCCGCCTTCGGGCAAATAGACATTCACGCGGGCATCCACCCAGGTGCTCAGAAATTCCAGCCCGCACCCGAACTGGTTGAAGGTGTTGTCGAGCGAGGTGTTGCGCAGATCATAAAACACGTTCCCGCCAACGATGATGTTGCGATCCGGAAACAGATGACGGTATCCCAGCCCCAGGTTGAACTCCTGGCCGTCGTCGTCATTCCAGGTTCCGCGCGGATTGACGAACATCAGGCCGGACTTGAACTGGATGATCGGCGCCACGATATCGCCAAAGCTTTCCACCTGCTGGTCGCCGAAGTGGATACCCAGATTGAGTCGGCCGGGCGGAAGTGGATTACTCCACGGGGCGTCCATCGCTGCCACTTGTTCCTTGGCGGGTGCTGCTGCGGGTTGAGCCTGCTGAGCGCGCACGCTCGTGGCCACTCCCAAACCCAGAATCCCCGCCGCGATCCAATAACCGATTTTGCTCAACTTTACATTCATGGCTCGACCTCCTTATGCTCTACCTTGCGCAAAACAGGACTATAATAGTACACTAATCGCCCTATAACAAATCACCGAAAGCAGGGATATATTTAAGCCGCCCGAACCGTCAGGTCAAGTACAATGACGCCAATGATAAGGATTTCTCAGACGCCGGAATAGGCGAGGAAACCGCCATCCACGGGGATGACTACGCCGGTGACAAACGAGGCCTCGTCGGAAACCAGGTAGGTCAGTGCGCCGCATAAATCCTTGGGCTCCCCGAACCGGTGCATCGGGGTCTTGTTGATCACCTTCTGCCCGCGCGCCGTCAGCGTGTGGCCGTCCTGCTCGAGCATCAGGAACCGGTTTTGCTGGGTGATGAAGAACCCCGGGGCAATGGCGTTGACGCGGATCCCCGCCGGCGCCAGGTGGACGGCCAGCCAGCGGGTGAAGTTCTCGATCGCGGCCTTGGCCGCGGAATAGGCCGCCACCTTGGTCAGCGGCTGCGTCGCAGACATCGAGGAAATATTGATGACACTTCCGCCGGTCTTCAGCATGGCCTCGCAGAACACCTGGGCCGGAAGCAGGCTGCCGATGAAATTGAGCTTGTTGACGAACTCGAACCCCGTCAGGTCGAGCCCGAAGAAGGAATCCTCGAGCTTCGTCCCCTCCACGAACTGTTCGGCGGGACAGGTCCCCTTGGGATGATTGCCGCCGGCGCCATTGACCAGGATGTCGATCCTGCCCCACTTCGACAGGACGGCCTCACGCGCCGCCTCGAGGGAGCCGCGCTCCAGCACATTGACGCCCAGCGCCAGGGTTTCACCAAGCCCCTGCCCCGCGAACGTCTTCTGGAGCGTTTTGGCATGCTCCTCATTCAGGTCGGTCAGGACAACCCTGGCCCCGGCTCTCAGCAGGGACTCCGACATCACTGAACATAGCACGCCCGCCGCCCCCGTCACCACCGCCACTTTGCCGTCAAGCCGTCCCATAAATCCACCCTCCTCGCTTATTTATTCAGCCCTGGGAATCACCAAAGAAACCGAAGTAATTTCTGGCATTGTTGTAACAGATGTCTTCCACCATCCGGCCCACCAGCGGCATGTCATCCGGAATGCGCCCGCGAGCCATATCGTCCCCCAGGATGTTGCACAGCAGGCGCCGGAAATACTCATGCCGCGCATAGGACAGGAATGACCGGCTGTCGGTCAGCATGCCGACGAACCGGCTGAGCAGTCCGAGCTGGGAGAGCGCCTCGATCTGCCGGGTCATTCCGTCAAGCTGGTCCATGAACCACCACGCGCTGCCGAACTGCATCTTGCCCGGCGTGACCCCGTCCTGATAATTCCCGATCATGGTGGCGATCAGTTCATTATCGCGGGGATTGATATTATACAGGATGGTCTTGGGCAGTTTCCCGATGCGGTCGAGCCGGTTAAAATGCCCGGCCATTCCCTCCCCCGTCGGCCAGTCTCCGATGGAATCGAATCCGGTGTCCGGGCCGAGCGCGGCGAACTGCCGGCTGCTGTTGTTGCGCAGCACCCCGTAATGCACCTGCATCGTCCACCCTTTTTCCGCATCCATCACGGCCAGCTCATCAAGCATGAAGGACTGGAACGCGAGGGCCTCGGCGGGCAGAACCGGCCTCCCGGCGCGGGCTTTTGCAAAGAGGGTTGCCGCGTGCCCCGGCGTGCAGTCTTCGGCCGGAAAGAAGCTGATCCCGCGGTCGGATAGGCGGCACCCATGGGCATGAAAGACATCGTGGCGCTTCCGAAGCGCCGCCATGAACCCGTCAAGGTCGCGGATGTCCGCATCCACAGACGCGGCAAGCTTGTCCGTCCACGCATTGAACACCGCAGGATTGGCCACCGCCCAGCACTTGTCGGGACGCCAGGTCGGGCGCACTTGAACCGGAAACGGCATTCGAGATTTACGATCCGAGATTTGAGATTGCTCCTGGGCGATGGCGTGGTGGTGCTCCAGGGAATCCACGGGATCGTCGGTGGTGCAGACGACCTCGACCTTCGCCTGCTTCATCAGCCCGCGGGCGGAGAAAGCCGGAGAGGCAATGACCTTGAGCGAGTCGTTCCAGATGGAGTCGGCCGTGGCGGGCGACAGCAGCCGGTCGTCAATGCCGAAAGCCTTCTTCAGCTCCAGGTGCGACCAATGGTAGAGGGGATTCCGCAGCGCCTGCGGCATGAGTTCGGCGTACTTGTCGAATTTCTCGCGGTCGGAGGCATTGCCGGTGCAATACCGCTCCGCGATCCCGGCCGTGCGCATCTGGCGCCACTTGTAATGGTCGCCATTCAGCCAGACCTGCGCAATGTTATCCCACCGCTTGTCACACGCAATTTCAGCGGGCGGGAGATGACAGTGGTAATCGATGATGGGAAGGCCTGCGGCATGATTATGGTACAACTCGCGGGCCTGCTTCGTCTCCAACAAGAAATCCTCGCCGATAAAGGTGTCTGCCATACGATCCTACTCCCCGTCTGAGAAATTCCCGCGGCAGGACCAGAGACCCAGTGCGGGGTTGCTGATAAAGTACACCTTCTCGCCCGCGACCTGATTGACCCCGTCAACCAGGGAACACGGCGGATAGCGATCCAACATGGCCTTCAGGTCCCCGTACCCGTAACCGACCGACTCGATTTCCTGCCGGCTCAGGCGGCCGGGACAGTACGTCACCGAAAACCGGCCCTCGGTGGAGCCGTGGATGAGGTGGGCGGCGGCGGAGAGGTTGTTGCGCAACTCCTCATGCTCCGCAACGCACCGGAGGGTATGGGGTGTTCCCTTGTAACCGTAGCACCGGATCAGGCGGTCGATTTCGCGATCCTCGCCGAACTCCTTGAGGCCGGGCGCCAGAATGATGAGCTCCCCCGCGTCGGCGATGGCCATGCGGGTTCGGTATATGGCCTTGTTGCCCAGCCAGGTGGAGCGGAATTCCTCGGGATCCAGCCAGACGACCACCTTCGCGAGGGGTTCGTCCAGCAGGGTGATGTTGACCTTGCGGCATAGCCGGCACGCCTCCTGGAAGAGCGCGTCGCCGTTGCCGGCGTAAAACCCGCGCATCTTCATCCGCCCGGCCGCGTGGTCGCGTTCCATCACGGTGAGGATATACTGGATCGGGAGTCCGCCCAGGAAGGTCGAAACGCCATGATTGAAGAGGCGGCGCACCGGGGTGTCGGCGTGGCCAAGCGCCTTCTCCATATTGCAGACGGCTCCCAGGAAATGCGACTTGTTGATCGTCTCGGCGCCGCCGACGCCAACCAGCACGTTCTTGGTGTAGTTTGCCATCCCCGCCACTTCATGAGGGACCACCTGGCCGATGGAGAGGATAAGATCATAGCCGGAAAACAGCCGCCGGTTCACCTCGATGTTGACGGCGTAATCCACGCGCCCCCCGGACCACTCCCGGAGTTGGTCGCCGGGAATGATCCCGCGGGAAACCACATCGTTGCGCCAGTCATGGGGCAGAAATCGTTCCAGCGGAATGCTATCGCCGAACATCATCCTCAACTCCGCCTCGCCCATCGGGGCATGAGTCCCGAGCGCGGGCATGATGTCCGTCTGCGCCCCCCAGCCGGACAGCAGCCGGTAGGCGATGGCGGTGACCGGCCCGGCCATGGAATTGAGCCGTGTGTGATCCGGCGGCAGGAGCAGCACCCGGCGGAGTTTCCCCCCGCCGAATCGCTCCATCGCCTGAGTCACCAACCGCTCCAGTTCATCCCCCTGGATGTCGAGCGTCTCGCCGGCCTTTATTATGAGGTTCGTGTCCATCAACGGAAATTACACCACATAGGTGGACGAAGTCGTGGATCCCCCCAGCTTGCACCAGTCGGTATGGAAGAACTGGCCGCGCGGCTTGTCGATGCGCTCGTAGGTGTGCGCCCCGAAGTAATCCCGTTGCGCCTGGAGCAGGTTGGCGGGAAGCGTTTCGGTGCGGTACCCGTCGTAGTACGAGAGGGCGGACATGAAGGCCGGCACGGGAACCCCGTGCTTGACGGCCCTGGCGGCAACCCGGCGCCACGCCTTATGGCTCGTGCGCATCGCCTTCTTGAAATACTTGTCCAGAAGCAGGTTGGCCAGCTTCGGCTTCCGGTCAAACGCCGCCTTGATATCCCCCAGGAACCGGGCACGAATGATGCAGCCGCCGCGCCACATCAGGGCGATGGACCCGAAGTCGAGCGTCCAGTTCTGCTCCGCCGCCGCAGCGCGCATCAACTGGAAGCCCTGGGCATAGGAACAGATCTTGGAGGCATACAGGGCCTGGCGGACATCCTCGATGAAGGCCTCCCTGTCGCCCTTGAACTTGGCCTTCGGCCCGGCCAGGACCTTGGAGGCCGTCACGCGCTCCTCCTTCATCGCGGACATACAGCGGGCAAACACGGCCTCGGAGACGGTCGGCGCCGCCACACCGTAATCGAGCGCCGCCACGCTGGTCCACTTGCCCGTCCCCTTTTGTCCGGCCGTGTCGAGGATGAGATCCACCACATGCTTTCCGGTCTCGGGATCCTTTTCGGCCAGGATGTCGCGCGTGATCTGAATAAGATAGGAATCCAGTTCACCCTCGTTCCACTGCGTGAAGACCTTGTGAAGCTCCTCGTTGGAGAGCCCGAGCACCCCCTTGAGCAGCGAGTAGGCCTCGCAAATCATCTGCATGTCGCCGTATTCGATGCCGTTGTGCACCATCTTCACAAAGTGTCCGGCGCCATCGGAACCGACCCAGTCGCAGCAGGGCACGCCGCCCTCCACCTTGGCCGAGACAGCCTGGAAAACCGGCTTCACATGCGGCCACGCCGCGGGGGAACCGCCGGGCATGATGGACGGCCCCTTGAGCGCGCCCTCCTCGCCCCCCGAAACCCCGGTGCCGATGAACAACATCCCCCGGGATTCCACGTATTTTGTCCGGCGAATCGTATCCGGGTAGTGGCTGTTGCCCCCGTCGATGATGATGTCGCCGGCCTCCAGGTGCGGCAGGAGCTGTTCTATGCACTCATCCACCGCCTTGCCGGCCTTGACGAGCATCATGACCTTCCTGGGGCGCTTCAGGGCGGCACAGAGGTCGGGAATGGTCTTGCAGCCCACAATCTTCTTTCCCTTGCCGCGGCCGTTGACAAACGCCTCGACCTTTTCCACCGTCCGGTTGTAGACGGCAACGGTAAAGCCGTGGCTTTCCATGTTGAGGACGAGATTTTCACCCATGACGGCAAGCCCGATCATGGCCATGTCTGCGGTTTGATTACTCATGTTTTATTTCCTTTGGTTTTGTATGTGTTGATAAAGAATCAGTTTCCCCAATGGGGGTCCGCCGGCAGGGCGGCCTCGAATTCGGAAACCAGCCGGCTCTGGTACTCCCCCGAGAAGGAGCCGTTGAAGAATCGCTTCAGGCCCTCGCCCGCGAGCTCCGCCCAGGATTGCTCCTCGCGGCCGGGAATGATCGGGAAGAACAGCGCCTGGTTGCTGTCGGCGGCCTTGCGGTCTCCGGGAGCGTCGCCGACCATCAGCACCTTCCCCTGCGCGTAATGCCCCTTAGCCGCATGCCCGAGGTGCTCGGTCTTGGTGCCATGCTCCTGGCCGGCAATGAGACTGACGGCGCCGCGGATGCCCGCCTCCTCCCATTCACGCTCCAGGGCCTCAAGGGGGGTCTGGGACACCACGATCATGTCGGCCTTGCCGGTGGCGGCGGCAAGCACCTCGCGCACACCCGGAAAAGGCGGAATCCCGAAGACCATATCCTCAATGCGACGGTTGACTTCCAGGCTCCACTCCAGCAGGCGTTTCATTTCAACCGTGGGGGATTCGGCCACATGCATCTTGAGCGCCGGGTTCCCCAGCTTGGTTTCAACCTTGAGCCAGGCGGAAAGCTCGGCGGTATCCGCCAACTTCACGCCCCGCTGGGCAAACTGGGCGCGCTGCCGCATCAGCAGGAACGCCTTCTCCACCGCGAGGAAACGGTTGCACCCGCGATCCTTGCTATAGAGGTTCACAAATTCCCAGGTCTCGCGGGCATACTTGCTCGCGGCCTGAAGACCGAAATGCTTGATGAAGGCCGGACAGAAGCACTCCTTCTGCTTGATCTCCATCGAGTCGAACACACAGCCGTCGCTGTCAAACCCGATGAACATCCCGTGCTTTCGGGGCAATTCCACCAACTGTCTCACATGCTGATCCATACTCATTTGCCCTTCCGATTCCCCTCCGGCACATAAGCCGCCAGCTTCTTGGCCGCATAGACCGGCTTGAACTGCGTGAACCGCTGGCGCCCGCCCTGGGTCGGCACCGAAGGCCAGTCCTCGCCGATAAGCGGCTGGGCATAGCGGACAAACTCATCCGTCACATCCGTCCCGCCGGGCGCGATCCAGTTCTTCGGGAAAGTGCGCTCGGAATTGGCAACCCGCTCCAGCGGGGCCTTGTCGTACCGGACCTGGTAGATGAGGCCGGGCTCGCGCAGGATCGTGGACATGAAGCCCCCCTCCCCGTTCACGGCCAACTCCACCGCCTTCTGTCCGCACCGGTAGGCCTCGTCGAGGTCCACGATCGAGGCATAGATGGCCGTGGAACGCTGATCCGTCCCGAAGACCTGCCCGCGCGCCGCGCCGGAGGCCTTGATTCCGTGGTCGTTCAGGTAATTTACCAGCATCTGCTGGGCGGTGGTCTTGCTGGCGCCAAAGGTGGCATGGCCGAATTTGTCCTTGAGGGCGCCCAGGTCACCGACATCGCACCCCTCGCTGAGAACCACGACGGCGCGGCCGCGGGCGGCCACCATCTCATTCGTCTTCTCGGCCATCTCCGCCAGGGACAAGCCGGCTTCGGCCAGGAATATCAACAGGGGCATCTCCCGCCTGGGGTCGGCGAGGCGGGCGGCGGCGGGAATGTAACCGATCTTGCGCCCCATCGCCTGCAGGACCAGCACGGGATCCGCGGGATAGGAGCCGCGGTTCTCCTCCTCGGCATTCTGAACAATCATGGTCCAGTAGCGCGCCACGGACCCATACCCCGGGGTGTGGTCGATGAGTTTGAAGTCACTGTCGCCGACATCGTTGTCTATCGTCTTGGGAACGCCGATGCCCACCAGGTCGAGCCCCCGTTCCCGGGCCAGCTTCGCGATCTTGTTGGCGGTATCCATGGAGTCGTTCCCCCCCGTGTAAAGGAAATAGCCGATGTTGTGGGCCCGCAGCACCTCGACAACGCGCTCGAAGTCCTCCTTCTGGCTGGATTTGATCTTATAGCGACAGGTGCCGATCGCGCCGGCGGCGGGAGTCCAGCGGAGCAGGGCAACCTCCTCCTCGGACTGGACGGAGAGGTCGAGCAGGTCCTCGGTCAGGACCCCCTCGATCCCATGCCAACCGGCATAGACCCGGTCAACCTGACCCGGGTACCCGCGGGCCGCCTCGATGACGCCGCGCAATGAACTGTTGATGACCGGCGACGGCCCGCCGGATTGGGCAATGAGCAAGTTCTTCCTGGCCATCTTGTCAAGTCTCCTGATTCCGTTGATCGCGATCGCTAAAGATAGGGGGTCAAGGCCTTTTCCACAATGAGAAATAATAGCTGAACGGATGATAATTGCGAATCCTCCCGAGCTTTAATACCATCCCGCCCATGTCTCATTCAGGTACCAGCGGAACGGCCTTTCTCTATCATCCGGGCTTCCAGAAGCACCAGACCGGCTGGGCTCATCCCGAAAAGCGCCAGCGGCTCACCGTCATCCTGGAGGGGCTAAAACAGGCAGGGCTCTGGGATCTGCTCCTGCACCCCGCCGTCCGGGCGGCCACCGTGGCGGACCTGACGACCATCCATGACCCGCTTTATGTCGAACGGATCCGGACAGCCTGTGAAGCCGGGGGGCTGTTTGAACCCGACGATGTCACAATCGGCTCGCCGGGCACCTATGAGGCCGCCCTGACCGCCGCCGGGGCGGTCCTGACCGCCCTGGATGCCGTGATCGGCGGCCAAGCCGTCAATGCCTTCTGCGCCGTGCGCCCGCCGGGACATCACGCGGAGCGGGACCGGGCCATGGGGTTCTGCTTTTTCAACAACATCGCCATCGGCGCAAAATACCTTCAGCGGCACCACGGGATCGGGCGGGTGGCCATTGTTGACTGGGATGTGCACCACGGGAACGGCACGCAGCAGGCCTTCTATGATGACCCGTCCGTCCTGTATTTCAGTATCCACCAGTACCCTCTCTACCCGCAAAGCGGGCGGGCCTGTGAAACAGGAAGCGGTGGCGGAAAAGGGTTCACCGTAAATTGTCCCCTTGCGGCCGGCGCCACCGACACCGATTACCGCCTGGTGTTCCAGAACGACCTGGGGCCCGCGCTGGAGCGCTTCCGGCCGGAGTTCATCCTGGTCTCGGCTGGTTTTGACGCCCACCGTGACGATCCGCTCGCGGGCATGGCACTCACGGAGGAGGGCTTCGGGGACCTCACACGCCTGGTCATGGAGATGGCCGCGCAACACTGTGGAAGGCGCCTCGTTTCGGTCCTGGAGGGCGGCTACGACCTCAACGCGCTTGCGTCTTCCGTTGCGGCCCACGTCGGGGCCCTTCTGGAAGCGTCATGACAGCCGGTTGCGGTAATCCTCATACCCGAACCGGCGCACCACCTCGATCTGCCCGGCACCCGGATGATAAAGGGCAATGGACGGCAGTCCCACCCCGTTGAAGGTGTTATTTTTGACCATGGTATAGTGCGCCATGTCCAGGAACACCAGCTTGTCGCCCACCGCGAGCGGGGCCGTGAAGGAATAGTCACCGATCACGTCCCCCGCCAGGCAGGTCATCCCCCCGAGCCGGTAGGTGTGGGGATGCTCCCCCGGCTGTCCCGCGCCGACAATCTGTGGACGGTAGGGCATCTCAAGAACATCGGGCATATGGGCCGCCGCCGAGGTATCGAGGATCGCGATATCCATGGCGTTGTGGACAATATCCAGCACCGAAGCGACCAGCACCCCGGTATTGAGCGCGATGGCCTCGCCCGGCTCCAGAAAAACCTCGAGGTGGGGATGGCGTTCGCGGAACCCCCCGATCACCCGGCAGAGACGTTCCACGTCATAGTCCGCCCGCGTGATATGGTGGCCGCCGCCGAAGTTGATCCACTGCATCCCCTTGAAAAAGCCGCCGAACTTCTCCTCCACGACAGGCAGGGTGCGCTCCAGCGCGTCCGAGTTCAGCTCGCAAAGGGTGTGAAAATGCAGGCCGCTGAGGCCGGAGAGATCCTGTCCCTCAAACTGGTCGCGAGTGACGCCGAGTCGGGAGCCCGGGGCGCAGGGATCATAAAGCGCCACCTTGACTTCCGAATGCTGGGGATTGATCCGGATGCCGCAACGGACCGGTTTTCCGGAAGCCGACACCAGCGGCTTGTAGCGACGCCACTGGGCAAAGGAATTGAAGACCATGTGGTTGGCATAGCCCAGCACCTCGGCGAATTCGTCCCCGCGGTACGCCGGCGCGTAGACATGCACTTCCCCCCCGAATTCCTCAAAGGCCAGGCGTGCCTCGTTAAGCGAACTTGCCGCCGCCCCCTTCAGCACCTTCCGGATTTGCGGAAAGGTGCTGAACATGGAAAACCCCTTGAGTGCCAGCAGGATTTTACACCCCGTCCGGGATTGCACCTCGTCCAAGCGTTTCAGGTTCGCCGCCAGTTTTCCTTCATCCACCACATAACACGGTGTTACCAGTTTGCTCACATCCATAGTCTTCCCCTGTCCCGCCTCACCGCCCGGCATCAGGCCGGCTCCAGCAATTCAATTCCAACTTCAACAGCCAGCGCCCGCCCGATCATATCCACGTTGAGCACCACCTTGGTCCGGCCCTTGACGGTCTGAACCACTCCCTCCAGCCCCTGGAAGGGACCGTTCCGGATCAGCACCCGTTTGCCCGCCTGGAATGCCGCGCAGGCGTCCAGGGTCGGGTCAACACTCAAGGCCAGGCGGATCTGGTCGAGCTCCCGGACCAACTGCGCCTGGTTTTCCACCGGCAGGATCCGGACGATCATGTTGCTCTTGAGGAGCGTGACCTTCTCCGCGGCTGAATATTTAAGAAACACATAGCCGGGAAAGACGGGTTTATGGACGGTGACTTTTCGGCGCTGATAGATCTTGGTCTCGGACCGCAGCGGCAAATCGAAGACAAGCGCATTTGCCACGCAGTATTCCCCTAGCTTTTTCTCACACCGGGGCTTGGCATGCACCACATACCAGCGGGGGAGATCCCCCATACCCGCATCCTGAACTTTGTCTTGCACCATGAAGCACCCCATCCGGCCTATTCCGTACGCTTTTCCGCGGAACCGGTCAAGGTGATCTCGCATCCCAGCATCTGGTCGCCACCGAAAAGAAACCGACCCAGGAAGGGTTGCCCCGTCAGGGCCAGGGGCATCCAGACCCGGTCATCGGCCCACATATTATGATAGGGGATTTCAGACACGGGGAACCAGAGTGGCACCGCCTCGCGGGTTTCCTGCGGATCCCCCGACATCCCGGTCGCCGTGAACACATATCCCTGGATTGAATGGCCGTCGACAAACTGGAACCACAGCTCGCCCGCAGGGTGGACTCCGGACGGCGTGACGCAAATTTCCTCCTCCACTTCCCGGATGGCGGCCTGCAGGGGAGTTTCCCCGGATTCGATGCGGCCCCCGGGCCCGTTAAATTTTCCAGCCCCGAGGCCGAGCTTCTTGTGGATCAGGAGGATCCGGCCATCACGAATGATGAACAGGAGCGTCGCCCTCTCGCGAGGACGCCACGCCTGCCAGTCAATATCGCCGTATTTCATGGGCATAAAAAAAGACGCCGATATTGCTATCGGCGTCAATGAACGGTGATCTCTCCGGATCCCCACCCGTGGACTAACCTGCGGATCAGGATTCCTTGGCGGGGTCAGCGGGGGTAACCGCTTCTTCCGTCTTCGGCTTCCGGCGTTTGTCCACAGCCGCCAGATTCACCCACTCCAGGAGCACCATCTCGGAACTGTCGCTGCCACGCCGTCCCAGCTTGACGATGCGCGTATAGCCGCCCAGGCGGTCCTTGAACTGGGGCGCAATGCCCTCGAAAAGTTTCTGCACATGCTTGCGCTGGCGCAGGACGGTCAAGGCCTTCCGTTTGCCCTGAAGCAGGGCCACGGGGGTTCCGGCGGCCAAGGCCTTCTTGGCCACGGTCACCATTTTCTCCGCCAGCATCCGGGTCTGCCGCGCCTTGGGCAGCGTGGTCTTGATCCGTTGCTCCTCGATAAAGCTCGTCACCAGCGAGCTAAGCAGCGCTTTGCGCGCCTCAGCGGGCCGGCCCAGTCTAACCATATTCTTCTTATGTCGCATTGCTGACTCCCGAAATCATGCGGCCTCGGCGTGATTTTCCGCCCGACCGCTTCGATAGTGTTGCAGGCTTACGCCTTTTCCTTGGCGGCTTCCTGGCCCTTCAGGGCCTTGATCACGTCATCGTCGAACTTGACCCCGAGACCCAAACCGAGATCCTGGAGTTTCGCCTTGATTTCATTCAACGATTTCTTCCCGAAGTTGCGGTACTTGAGCATCTCCGCCTCGGACTTCTGGGCAAGCTGGCCAACCGTGGTGATGTTGGCGTTGTTCAGGCAGTTAGCCGCACGGACGCTGAGCTCGATTTCGTTGACGCTCATGTTCAACGTCTTCAACAGCTGCTCGCGCTCGAGGTCGACCTTCGCCTCAACATCCTCGAACTCAACCACGTTCTTGTCATAGTTGACAAACACGTCGAGGTGGTGCCGCAACACCGCCGAGGCCACCGTCACGGCGTCATCGGGGGCGATACGCCCGTCGGTGGTGACTTCCAGCACAAGCTTGTCATAGTCTGTTCGCTGCCCGACGCGGCAGTTCTCGATGAAGAAGTTCACCCTCTTAACAGGGGAGAAGATCGAGTCGATCGGAATCCGCCCGATATCCTGGTTCTCCTTCTTGTTGAGATCGGCGGGACAGAACCCGCGACCCACGCGGATCTCCAAAGTCATGTCCAGCACGCCATCGCTCGAGAGCGTGGCGATGTGCTGGTTGGGATTGAGCACCTCGATGGTGCCGTCCGTCTGGATGTCGCCAGCCTTGACCTCGCGCGCGCCCTTCACCTTGAGGTGAAGCAGCTTGGAGTCACGGTTCTGAGCCTTCAACAGAACCTTCTTCAGGTTCAGGATGATGTCGGTGACATCCTCCACCACGCCCGGCAGCGCACAGAACTCATGGGGGGCGCCCTCGATACGAACCGACGAAATCGCCGCGCCCTCCAGGGACGACAGCAACACCCTCCTCAATGAGTTCCCAATGGTCCGCCCGTACCCCACCTCAAGTGGTTCGGCAACAAAGCGGGCGAATGTCGGGGTGACCGAAGATTCATCCTTCACTAAGCGCTTGGGCATTTCGAACTTGCTCAGTCTGATTGGCATGGTTCAATCCTTCCTTGGGAACAGCCTCACCATCCCCCGGTGCGAATATCTTTATTTAGAGTACAATTCAACGATCAACTGCTCATTGACGAAGGGTGCGATTTCATCCCTGGTCGGAACGCGCAGCACCTCGCCCTTGAGGGCTTCCTTATCCAGTGACAGCCACGACGACAATTCGCCGCCGCCCTTGGCGTCCAGAACCCGTTTCACGGCATCCTGGCTCTGCTTCCGGCCCTTGACCTCGATGCGGTCTCCCGCCTTGAGGGTCATGGAGGGCACATCGGCACGCTTGCCGTTGACCGTGACATGTCCGTGCAACACCAGCTGGCGGGCGTTACGGCGCGAGGCCGAAAACCCGAACCGGAAAACGAGATTGTCGAGCCGCATTTCGAGCAACTGCAACAGCATCTCGCCCGTCACGCCGCGCTTGCGCAGGGCGCGCTGAAAGAACAGCTTGAACTGGCCTTCCTGCAGGCCGTAAAACCGGCGCAGGCGCTGTTTTTCACGCAACTGGACGCCATAGTCCGACTTTTTGGAGGGACGTGCTCCATGCATGCCCGGCGCCGGGCGCCCCGTGTCGACGGGACACTTTGACATCCGGCAACGATCGCCCTTAAGAAAAAGCTTCATGCCTTCACGGCGACAAAGCTTGCATGCTGGCCCTGTATATCTACCCATTCGAATTCTCCTGTTCTCTCAAAACCTTTTAGACGCGGCGGCGCTTGCGAGGCCGGCAGCCGTTGTGCGGCATCGGCGTCACATCCTTGATCGTGGTGACGTTCAGCCCGGCAGACTGAATGGCCCTGATAGCCGATTCGCGGCCTGCGCCGGGTCCCTGAACACGCACTTCCACTTCCTGCATGCCGCGCGACACAGCCTGACGCGCCGCTTCCTGCGCCACCACGCTCGCCGCAAAGGCCGTGCTTTTCCGCGACCCCTTGAATCCAGCGCGACCGGAGGTGCTCCATGCAATCACGCCGCCCTTGCTGTCTGAAATTGATATGATGGTGTTGTTGAACGTCGCCCGGATATGAACGATTCCAAACGGCACCACACGACCCGCGCGAACGCGGGGCTGACGGGCCGCACGAGCCGCGCCCTCGACGCCGCCCGAGGCGCCCTCAGGAGCCGGAGTACCCGCCCCTTCCGGCTTGACACCGGCCTGATCTTCACCCTTTTCTTTAACGTCTGCCATTGCGAACCCGACCTTTTTTAGTACTGATGTTCCTTACGCCTGCTTTGCGGCCGACCGCGCTTCTTTACCACGAACCGCACCCACCGTGCGCCGCGGTCCCTTGCGGGTGCGCGCATTGGTACTCGTCCGCTGGCCCCGTACCGGCAACCCCCGCTTATGACGGATGCCCCGATAGCTGCCAATGCTGATCAGTCGACGGATGTTCTGCGCGACCTCGCGCCGCAGATCACCCTCAATCCGATAGTTGTTTTGGATCACATTGATAATCCGGGCCAATTCCTCATCGGTAAGATCATCGGCCTTGGTCGCCGGATTGATCTTGGCCTGGTCAATCACCTCACGGGCCGTCGTCGGACCAATTCCATAAAGATAACGCAGCGAATATTCAATGCGCTTCTTACCGGGAATATCTACACCTAGTATTCTGGGCATGCCCAATTCTCCTTAACCTTGCCTCTGCTTGTGGCGTGAATTGGTGCAGATTACCCGCACCACACCCCGGCGGCGCACAATCTTGCAGCGCTCACAGATTCGTTTGACTGAACTTCTGACCTTCATCCGCTGTCTCCATTCCAAAAAGAGTCGGCCAAAATATCAATGGCCGCACCCGATGTCCACACCAAAATTCAACTGACCGGCAGCCTACACCGCCGTCAGAATTTCCGGCCCGTCGTCGCCGATCGCCACCGTATGCTCAAAATGAGCCGATGGCTTCCCGTCAACCGTCCGAACCGTCCAACCATCTTCCAGGACTTCCACCGCGCTCCCCCCCATGTTGACCATGGGCTCGATCGCCAGCGTCATCCCCACCTTCAACTTCGGCCCCCGTCCCGGACTCCCGTAATTCGGGATCTGCGGATCCTCGTGCATCTTCCGCCCGACCCCGTGACCGACAAAATCACGCACTACTGAAAACCCGGCATTCACCGCCACCATTTCAATAGCGTGCGACAAATCCCCAAGCCGTTTCCCGGCGCGGGCCATCTCCACCCCCGCCGCGAGGGCCAGCTCTGTCGCACGAACCAGCCGGATCACCTCGGGATCGGTCACCCCGACCATCACGGTCGTCGCGGTATCACCGACAAACCCGTCAAAAACCACACCAACATCCAGGCTCACAATATGGCCGATCTCGATCCGCCGCCCGCCCGGGATGCCGTGCACTACCTCGGAATCGATCGAAATACATACATTCCCGGGATACCCGCGGTATCCCAAGAACGCGCTCTTCGCCCCGAAGGACTCCATCAGCTTCCCAGCCGTCTCATCCAGCTCCCGGGTTGTCACTCCGGGCGAGATCAGGCGAGCAATTTCATCTCGAACCCTCGCTGCGATCCGGCCGCTTTCCCGCATCTTCCGGATCTCGTCGCGATTCTTGAGAATGATCATGGCCGGACCAGCGACCCCGCGACCCGCAGGATTTCCGTCACGGTGTCCTGCCGGGCCCGGGCGGAATCCACGCGGACCAGAACACCCTTTTTCTCGTAGTACGAGATCAGGGTCTCTGTCTGCTTCGCATATACATCCAACCGATTCAAAATCGTCGCCTCACTGTCATCCGCGCGCTGGTACAGCTCTCCACCGCATTTGTCGCAAATCCCCGCCTGTTTAGGGGGGATATTGACAATATGATACCCCTGCCCGCACGCGCGACAGACCCGGCGGCCAGTCAGGCGTGAAATCAGCAGATCGCGCCCGGCCTCCAGAAGAAAGACAAAATTCACCTTGGAGGCATGCTTCGCCAGCGTCTCGTCCAGCAACCGTGCCTGCTCAAGTGTCCGGGGAAACCCGTCAAACATATAGGCCGCTTCGGGATTACCCTGCGCCAAACGTTCTTCCACAATGCCGATGATCACGCCATCGGGGACCAGCTCGCCGCGTTTCATGTAGCCCTCTGCCTGGCGTCCGACGGCTGTACCGTTCTTAACCGCCTCGCGAAGCATGTCGCCTGTCGAAACATGGAGGAAAGGGCTCACGGTGCGGATTCCCTCCGCAATCGTTCCCTTACCCGCCCCCGGACCGCCCAGTAAAATGATTGTTTTCATGCCATCGCCTGTAAACAAATTAACGCCGCCCCCGCAGCTTACCCTTGCGCAGGAACCCGTCATAGTGCCGCATCAGGAGGTGGGATTCAACCTGCCGCATCGTGTCCAGCATAACACCCACCGTAATCAGCAGGCTGGTGCCCCCGAAGAACGATGCCACCAGGGACGGAACATCAAACTGCCGGTTCATGACGGTCGGAATCACGGCGATCACGGTCAGGAACAGCGCCCCGGCCAGCGTGATCTTGGTCATCGTTGAATCCAGGAATTCCGCCGTGGGCCGCCCCGGACGGACACCGGGCACATATCCGCCATACTTCTTCAGGTCATCGGCAATCTGAACCGGGTTGAATTGCGTGGCAACCCAGAAGTAAGAGAAGAACAGGATCATTACCCCGTAAAGGACCATGTGGAAGATCGCGTCAGGCCCCAGCTGGTTGGCCAGGGCGTGAGCCCACGTCCACGATTCCGGTAAGCGTTTCAGAACAATGGCGGGGAACATCAAAAGAGACTGGGCGAAGATGATCGGCATGACGCCGGAATAGTTGACCCTCAGCGGCATGTACGTGCTTTGGCCCCCGTAGACCTTGCGGCCCACGACGCGCTTGGCGTACTGGACCGGGATCTTCCGCTGGCCCTGCGTCAGAAGAATCGTCCCCGCAACCACGGCAAACAACGCGACCAACAGGACAATGCTGAAGATGGGGTTGAACTGGCGCACTCCCTCGACGGCCGTGAACATCTGGATCGCATAGGCTACCGCGGAGGGCAACCGGCTCACAATACCCTCGGTGATGATCAGCGAAATACCATTGCCGATGCCCCGCTGGGTAATCTGTTCACCGAGCCACATGATAAACATCGAGCCGGCGGTCACAGAGAGCACAGTCATGAACTTGAAGCCAATCCCAGGGTTCAACACGATCTGGTGGTTAAGCCCCATGCTCCCCGGGTTTTCCAGCGTGACGGCCAAGAACCACCCCTGAACAACACAAAGGAACACGGTAAGAATACGGGAGTACTGTGTGATTTTCTGCCGGCCCGAATCCCCCTCCCGCGCCAGGCGGCCCAGTGTCGGCACGACAGCGGTGAGCAACTGCAGGATAATGGAGGCGCTGATGTACGGCATGATGCCCAGCGCACCCACGGCGCAATGGCTCAAGGCACCGCCGCTGAACATATCCAGCAACCCCAGCATCCCGCCGCCCGAACTCTTTTCGACGTCGGCTATCAGGCGCTGGAGCGCCAGGGCATCCACCCCCGCGATCGGGACGTTGGAGACGATACGACAGACAAAGATCAGCCCCATCGTAAACAGAATGCGGGCCCGTAATTCGGGGATCTTAAAACTGTTCGTAAACGCAGATAGCATGTCGCTGTCTCTTCTTCCCGTTTCGGACTTAGATGACTTCGCAGGTTCCGCCAGCCGCCTCAATCTTGGACTTGGCCTCGGCGCTGAAAGCATGGGCCTTGACCGTCAGCTTCTTGCCGAGGGTTCCAACACCCAGAATCTTGATGCCGTCGCAGATGCCGTTCGCCAACCCCATGCTCACCATCAGCTCGGGGGTTACAACCGTCCCGGCCTCAAACCCGTCGAGGGCCGCGACATTGACAGGAAGAAATTCCTTGCGGGAGATATTCTTGAATCCGCGTTTCGGGATGCGGCGGATGAGACGCATCTGGCCACCCTCAAACCCCGGCTTGTGCTTGTGGCCCGACCGGGCGTACTGCCCCTTGTGCCCGCGCCCTGATGTTTTGCCCAGCCCGGAACCGGCACCCCGGCCCAGACGTTTGCGAGTCGTCCTCGCCCCGATTTTATTTTTCAACGAATGCAAGTTCATCGTGTATATCCCACTTCTGGAGTCACTCTATTCGCGATCATGCCTGGCGCGCGGCCAGGATCTCCTCGCGAGACCGGAGATTTTCAAGCGCGTCGATCGTCGCCTTGACCACATTCACCTTGTTGCTGCTTCCCAGGGATTTCCCGAGCACATCATGCACACCGGAAAGCTCCAGCACCGCACGCATGCCGCCGCCGGCAATCACGCCGGTACCCGCAGACGC
Source organism: uncultured Verrucomicrobiota bacterium (assembly GCA_964568965.1). GTDB lineage: Bacteria > Verrucomicrobiota > Kiritimatiellia > CAIKKV01 > CAITUY01 > JAABPW01. The sequence continues at coordinate 24,883 of CAZMSS010000002.1, forward strand.
CGGCTTGAGCAGCACATAACCACCGTCGCACTGGCCGGTCACCTCGTGGGGTATCGTCCGGTCCTTCAGGGTCACCTGGAACATGCTGCGCCGGGCAATGTCCCCGCCCTTGCGAATGGCATCCGCCACCTCATTGGCCTTCCCGAACCCGTAGCCCACCATGCCGTTTCGGTTGCCGACAACAACAATTGCGCTGAAGCTGAACCGGCGTCCGCCCTTCACCACCTTCGCGCAACGGTTGACGAACACCACACGCTCCTCAACGTCCGAAGAGGACGCTGAATTTCTATCCGATGTTGATCGTTCTTTCACGTTCTGCTCTTTCGGGGCTAAAATTTAAATCCTGCTTCGCGCACAGCGTCCGCGATCGCCTTGACCCGGCCGTGGTACTTGTACCCGCCTCGGTCAAACACGATATCCTTGACGCCGATCTTCTTGGCGATTTCCGCCAGGCGCTGACCGATCATCTTGGCACCCTCGGCGTTCTTCTGCCCCACGCCGGCCTTACCGGACGACGAGACCGAAGCCAAAGTTGCCGCTTTTTCATCATCCACCAGCTGCGCGTAGATATGCTTGTTCGACACCATGACACACAGCCGGGCACGGTCCGCCGTCCCGGAGATCTGTTTCCGGATCCGGGCGTGCCGGCGCACGCGACTTTCTTTTCTATCTACTGTTTTCATACGTTAGGCCACCGTCTTGCCGGCCTTCCGCCGGACATGTTCGCCCTTATAACGGACGCCCTTACCCTTGTAGGGCTCAGGCGGATAGAACGACCGGATGCGGGCGGCGACATCGCCGACCATCTGCTTGTCCGAACCGCTCACCGTAATGACACTTTCCTTCACCGACGCCATAATCCCAACGGGCAACTCGAACACTACAGGACTCGAGTAACCCAGGTTCATCGTCAATTTACTACCCTGCACCGCAGCGCGGAAACCGACCCCCTGCAATTCAAGCTCAATCGTGTAGCCCTTGTCCACGCCCGTCAACATATTGGCGATAAGACTGCGGGCCAAACCATGCATGCTCCGACCCTTCGCCGTGTCTTCCACGCTGGTTACGATTACCGCCCCGTCCTTGACTTCCGCCTTGACGTATGGCGGGAGTGTCATGGACAACTCGCCTTTGGGGCCCTTGGCCGACACCGTTGTGTCTCCTGCCTGGACCGTCACGCCTTTCGGGATGGTCACCGGTTTTTTGCCGATTCTTGACATTCTATTTCCCTCTTTAAACCTGATTACCCGAGGCCTCCAGGGCCGCAGGGCCGCTCCGCCCGCCGAAACCGGCAAGTCCTTACCAAACCTGGCAGAGCAACTCTCCTCCGACGCGCTTCTGGCGCGCCTCACTGTCACTCATGATTCCGGCTGGGGTGCTTAATATCGACACGCCCATGCCGCCCAGTACCAGCGGGATCTGATCGAACCCCACATAGCGCCGAAGCCCCGGCTTGCTGATCCGGCGCAATCCGCGGATCGTCGGTTTCCGGCTGGCATCATACTTCAACACCACCCGCACAACCTTTTCCCGGCCTTGGCCCTCGACGGATACGTCGCGGATATAGCCTTCCCTTTTCAGGATAACTGCAATCTCACCCTTCATTCGCGAATGGCTGATGTCAGTCGTTTTCAAGCCCGCATCGGATGCATTCCGGATGCGGTTCAACATGTCACTGATTGGATCCGACAAACTCATAGGCTCTCCCTTTTACCAGCTTGCCTTTGTAACGCCGGGAATCAGCCCGACGGACGCCAGTTCCCTGAAGCAAATACGGCATACACTGAACTTGCGCATATACGCATGGCGTCGCCCGCAGCGTTTGCAGCGATTGTAGCGTCGCGTGCTGAATTTCGGCGTGCGACTCGCCTTGACTTCCTGTGATATCTTAGCCAAAAGAACGTCCTCCCTGCAGCGTTACTTGTGCGGTTTCGCGAATGGAATTCCGGTCATCGTGAGCAGTTCACGCGCCCGTGCGTCCGTTGACGCCGATGTGACAATCGTCACGTTCATGCCCTGCACCTTCTTGACGTCGTCAGGATCAATTTCCGGAAAAATTGTCTGTTCCTGAAGACCGAAGGTGTAGCTGCCCCGTCCATCAAAGCCCCGCACCGGCAACCCGCGGAAGTCGCGGATGCGCGGAAGCGCGGCGTGAATCAACCGTTCCAGGAAATCATACATCCGGTCCCCGCGAAGTGTCACCTTCGCGCCCACCGGCATACCCTGGCGCAGCTTGAAATTCGAGATGCTCTTGCGGGCCTTGGTAATCACGGCCTTCTGCCCGGTGATCCGCCCCAGGTCGTCCGAGATGGTCTTGATCTGGTCCTTGTCCATCGAGGCGTTGAAGCCCATGTTCAGGGTGACCTTCAGGAGACGCGGAACGTCCATCACGTTCTTGCAGCCGAGCGACTTCATCAGCGCCGGAACAATCTCTGTCTTGTACTTTGCCTTAAGTCCCATAACCCACCTTACGTATCAAGCGCCTGAGCGCATTTTTTACATTTTCGGACGCGCTTGTCGCCCTCGGTCACGCGCTTCACACGAACCGCCTTCTTGCAGTGCGGGCAGTAGAGCATGAGGTTCGAGAGTGCGATGGAGGCTTCCTTCTGGGTGATTCCGCCCTTCGGGTTGTCTTGCGACTTCCGAAGGTGCTTTGTCACCATGCTCAATCCCTCCACAATCGCACGGTCTTTTCCCACAAGCACTTGAAGCACCTTGCCCTGCTTGCCTTTGTCTCGGCCGCGAGTGGCCACAACGATGTCATTACGCCGGATATTCATGCGTTCCTCTTCCTACAACACTTCGGGAGCCAACGAGACGATCTTCATAAAATTCTTCTCGCGGAGCTCACGCGCCACCGGGCCGAAAATACGGGTTCCCAGGGGGTTCAGTTTCTCATCCACCAGAACCACCGCGTTGGTGTCGAACCGTACCGCCGAACCGTCGGGACGACGGATCGGCTGCTTGGTGCGAACAATGATCGCGCGGCAGACCTGCCCCTTCTTGACCATCCCCGTTGGCTGGGCCTCCTTGACCGCAACCCGGATCAAATCGCCGATGTGGGCATACGTCTTGCGTTGCCCGATCAGGCGGAAACATCGAACGCTTCGCGCGCCGGTATTGTCCGCCACATCAAGGTTTGTTTCTTCTTGAATCATGGTCGTTTATCCAATTACTGGCGTTTCCCCGTTTCCAAGACTTCGACCAGCCGCCACCGCTTGAGCTTGCTCATCGGGCGCGTCTCGACGATTGTCACACGATCGCCCACCTTGGCCTTGCCTTCTTCGTCATGTGCGTAGAACTTCTTCGACTGTCGCATTTCCTTGCCGTACAAGGGATGCCTCGTCTTGCGCTCCACGCGTACCACTATGGTCTTCTGCATCGAGGCACTGACCACGACACCCGTGCGCTCCTTGCGAAGTCCCCGCTTGGTTTCCGTTTCTACCATAATCATCAACCTTGCTGGCGACGCCGTTCGGTCATCACCGTCCTGGCCCGGGCAATGTCCCGGCGAAGACTGCGAATCCGCGACGGCTGCTCAATCTGGCTCGCCGATTTACGAATTTTCAACGCGCGCAACTCTTTCTCCATGTCGGAGCTCTGTTGCGCAAGTTCCTCTTTATTAAACTCTCTCAGTTTCGCGGCCTTCATGGCGTCCGCACCCCTGTCCTGTTTGGCACTTGTTACCCGTGCCGTTTCACAAACATCGTCCGGATCGGCAGCTTTGCCGCCGCCAGACGCAACGATTCCCTCGCCAACTGCTCGGTCACCCCGTCAACCTCAAAAAGCATTGCCCCGGGAAGAATGACCGAAACCCAGCAGTCCAGAGGCCCCTTGCCCTTGCCGGACCGCGTTTCAAGCGGCTTCTTGCTGATCGGCCTGTCCGGGAAGATGCGCAGCCAAACCTTGCCACGCCGCTTCATATTACGGTTCATCGCCACGCGACACGCCTCAATCTGCGTCGCCTTGACCCACGCGCGGTCCAGGGCTTTCAGCCCATATTCGCCGAAGGCCAGGGTATTCCCCGTGTGCGCCGTCCCCTTCCGGGACCCGCGCTGCACCATGCGGTGCTTCACGCGTTTAGGCATAAGCGGCATTGGATCGTCCCCTTACTGCCTTCTCAGGCTCTTCCTTTTCCTTGCAAATCCAGACCTTGACACCGATTTTACCGGCCGTGGTGTTTGCCTCGGCAAACCCGTAGTCAATGTTCGCGCGGAGAGTATGCAGGGGGATCGTTCCCTCCTTGTACCACTCCACACGGGCCAGTTCCGAGCCGCCGAGTCGACCCGCGCACTTGATGCGGATCCCCTTGACGCCCAACTCCATCGCCATCTTGATCGCACGCTTCATCGCCCGCCGGAACGACACGCGCCGCTCCATCTGCAAGGCAACGCTCTCGGCAACCAACTGCGCGTTGGTGTCCGGGCTCCGGATCTCGCGGATCTCCAGATAGATCTCCTTGGTCGTCATCTTCGCGATCTCGTCGCGAATACGATCCAGATCCTGCCCCTTCCGGCCAATGACAATGCCAGGGCGGGCTGTACAAATGGTGACGCGAACGCGGTTCGCATACCGTTCAATGATGATCTCCGCCACCGCCGCTGCATCCAGGCGTTTCTTTACGAGATCACGGATCTTCAGGTCCTCCATCAGCAGGGTGCCGCAGGTTTTCTTATCCGCAAACCAGCGGGACTTCCAAGCCTTGCTGACGGCAATCCTGAGTCCAATCGGATTGATTTTCTGTCCCAAAACGAATCTCCTTTCCCGTCTACCGGCGTTCGCCGGTCACTTCCCGTCCGACAACACAATCGTAATATGGCTGGTCCGTTTCCGGATCCGGCTCACCATGCCGCGCGACCGCGCCCAAAAACGCTTCATCGCCGGCCCGTCTCCGATCGTGGCTTCTTTCACCCTCAGATCATCCGCGGAGAGCTTTGCGTTGTTTTCCGCATTGGCCACCGCCGAACGAATCGTCTTCTCCAGCTGCCGCGCGGCCTTGCGTTCGCTAAACTCCACCGTCTTGATCGCATCGGCCACCGCCAGGCCCTGAATGGCCCGCGCCATGTCCCGCGCTTTCCGCGGCGACAGACGCACATATTTGGTCACTGCTTTGACTTCCATAGCCTCGCTCCTAGTCCCCGGAGCCGGTCACCACAACTGCCCGGTCCTGAACCCTGGGTAATGCCCGGCCCGCTTTCTGGATCACAGCCCCGGCTACCGCCGCCCGCACATCCACAACCCGTACCGTGGCCACAGCCCGATCCTTTTGTATCACCGCAAACTGCAAGCCCGGTTTCAAACCGTCCTGCCGCCCACCGTTAAGGACCACCATGCCCAGTTCTTTGTTTACGTCTAAAATTCTGTACTCTTTTTCCCTCACCGAAGCCGGGCTCACGGAGCTTCCGCTCCTTCCCCCCGCCGCCTCATAGGCCCGGTTATCCAGCCGGGCCCGCAAATTATCCGTATCCGCCTTCGCCTTCGCCAGCGCCTCGGTCAGGTATTTCACCTGCCGTCTGAGGAGATCCTCGTCCCCCTCGCCGGCCTCAACCGCCCCGCCCCGCAATATCAGGCAAAGCCCAACCAGAGCCAGCCATAATCGGCGCTCCTGGTACCCTGCCCGCATACGGCTACTTCAACGCCACCGTTTTATCGGTGTGCGTGCCGTGCTTGCGGAAGATGCGCGTCGGCGCAAATTCACCCAACCGATGACTCACCATGTGCTCCGTGATATACACCGGAACATGCTGCTTGCCATTATGCACGGCCAGCGTATGCCCGACAAATTCGGGAACGATCATGGATCGGCGGGACCACGTCTTAACCACGCGCTTCTCTCCGGCGCGATTCATCTTCTCGACGCGTTCCAGCAGCTTCTCGTCAACAAACGGCCCCTTTTTTAATGAACGGCCCATGGCTTACTTTCTCCGCCTGACAATAAATTTAGCCGATGTCTTCCGGCCCGCACGGGTCTTCTTGCCCTTCGTGAGCTGACCCCACGGCGTCACCGGGTGACCGCCGCCGGACGTACGACCTTCACCGCCACCCATCGGGTGGTCAACCGGGTTCATCGCCACACCACGAACAGTGGGCCGAATCCCCATCCAACGCTTGCGTCCCGCCTTGCCGAGGCTGACGCTATCATGATCCAGATTACCAACCTGTCCGATTGTCGCCTGGCAATTCACATTGATCAACCGGATCTCGCCGGACGGCAGCTTCACCTGCGCATACCCGCCTTCACGGGACATCAGCTGCGCGGTCTGCCCGGCGCTGCGAACCAGCTGCGCCCCGCACCCCACCGTCAGCTCGATGTTATGAATCGGCAGACCCAGGGGGATCTTCGCAAGCGGCAACGCATTCCCGTTGATCGGTTCCGCATCAGGACCCGACATCACCGTCGTGCCCACTTCCAGCCCGACCGGAGCCAGAATATACCGCTTTTCGCCATCCTTATAGGCCAGCAGGGCGATGCGCGCGGAACGGTTCGGGTCATACTCAATGGCCTGAACCTTGGCGGGAATGCCCGTCTTGTTACGCTTGAAATCAATGATCCGGTAGTGATGCCGGTGACCACCGCCACGATGGCGAATAGTGATGCGTCCCGCGGAATTACGCCCCGCCTTGGACTTCTGAGCCTTCGTGAGCGAGCGCTCAGGCTTGCTCCGGGTAATCTCATCAAACGTCGGCAGCTGCGTGTGGCGCATGCTCGGCGTTGTCGGTTTGTAGGTTTTAAGCGCCATGTCGTGCTTCCTATTCGAGATCTATCTTGTCGCCTTCTTTCAACGTCACCACCGCCCGTTTCCAATCGGGAGTCTTCCCGGCATGGATGGTGCGTTCACGGCGTGCCTTGCCGTCGTAGTTCATGGTGTTAACCTTCGTGACCTTGACCTTGAAAAAGTCTTCGATCGCCCGCTTGATCTCGAGCTTGTTGGCCGAGGGATCAACCTTGAACAAATACTTGTTCTGCCCGGCAAGCAACGTCCCCTTTTCGGTGATGTGCAGGCCGCGAACTGCCGATAGCGCGTTCTTCATGATTTCCTCCCCGTCTCATTCTCCAGGCGTGTCCGCAACACGTCCATCGCGGCACGCGTCACCACCGTCACCGGAAAACGAACCAGCTGGAATGTGCTGACATCCTTGGCCGTCGTCGCCTCCACGTTGGGGATGTTCCGGAATGCGCACAACAGATTCTTATCCAGCTTGTCGACCACGATCAGGGCGCCCTTGCCCAGTCCGAGCGACTTCAGCAACGCAACCGCCACCTTCGTCTTCGGCTCCGTCACCGCCAGCTGATCAAGAACCCGGATGCGTTCTTCGCGGATCAGGTCGCTGAACGCGCTGCGGAAAGCAAGCCGCGCCACCTTCACCGGAACCTTCTTCGCGTAACTGCGCGGATGGGGGCCATGGGCCACGCCGCCGCCACGCCACACGGGAGACTGCCGGAAACCGGCCCGGGCACGCCCAGTACCCTTCTGTTTCCACGGTTTCTTGTTGCTACCGGCCACCGCCCCCTTGCCGAGGGTTGATGCCGTGCCTGCGCGCAGCCCGGCCTGATACGCCACGACAACGTCGTGGACAGCCTGCTGGCCCTTGCCTGTCAAAAGCTCGTCCGGGAAGTCAACCTTCGCCAGCGAAGCCCCTTTCATGTCATAGACAGAAAGCTTGCTCATTTACCCTGCCCCGCCTTCGTCTTCTTTAATGCCTTGCGTATTTCAACCAGTGCGCCAGCCGGACCGGGAACAGCCCCGTTCACCAGAAGCAGATTCTCGCTCGCCCGAAGCTGAACGACCTTCAAATTCTGAGTGGTGATCTGCACATTGCCCATGTGGCCCGGCATGCGTTTCCCCTTATGAATCCGTCCTGGAAATGACCGGCAGCCGATCGATCCGATCCGCCGCTTTGAATGGCCGCCGTGTGTCATCGGGCCGCCCGCCATCTTGTAGCGACGCACAACACCCGCGAACCCGCGTCCCTTGGTGACCCCGATAATATCGACGTAATCCACGCCGTCCAGCACCGTGGCCGTCACGGTGTCGCCCGCCTTGAGTGCTTCGCCGGAATCAACCGCGAATTCGCGAAGAAACCGTTTCGGCGTTGCGTTAACCGCCTTGAATTGACCCGCATGGGCCTTGTTCGCCCGCGAGGCCTTGACCTCCACGAACCCGAGCTTCAGCGCCTCATAGCCGTCACGGCTCTTCGTTTTGCGCTGAACCACGACACATGGCCCGACTTCAATTACCGTGACAGGGGTCTGGCGACCTTCATCGCCGAAAACCCTCGTCATTCCGATCTTTTTTCCGAGTATCCCTTGCATGGCTACCTGCTTAAATCTTGATCGTTATATCCACACCGGCGGGCATGTTGAGCTTCTTCAGCTCATCCACCGTCCTTGCCGTCGGTTCCACAATGTCCAAGACCCGTTTATGCGTCCGGATCTCGAACTGTTCCATCGACTTCTTGTCGGCATGCACACTGCGGTTAACACTGTAACTCTCAATGCGCGTTGGCATGGGGATGGGCCCGACTACCCGGGCTCCCGTCCGCTTTGCCGTCTCCACAATATCGGACACAGACTGGTCCAATACCCGATAGTCGTAGGCTTTCAAACGTATGCGTATGCGTTGCTTTTCCATCGTTCACTCACCGTTCCAGAAGTTGCTGTTGTATCGCCTCCGGCACCACATCGAAACACGCCGGCTCCATCGTGTAACTTGCCCGCCCCCGTGTCAAAGACCGGATGGCTGTCGAGTACCCGAAAAGTTCCGCCAGCGGAACCCGCGCATGGATCACCTGCACGGTCTCCTTGCCGACCATATCCTGAACATGTCCGCGCCGGGCGCTTACATCGTTCAACACATCACCCAAGTGATCCGCCGGAAGAATGATTTCAAGAGACATGATCGGCTCAAGAATGGCCGGCTTTGCCGCCTTCGCCGCCACCCGGAGGGCCATTACACCCGCCGTCCGGAATGCCATTTCCGTTGATTCCTGATCGTGAAAATCGCCGCCAACCACCTTGACCTTGACATCCACCATAGGATAGTTAGCCAGGACCCCGGTTGTCAGCCCATCGCGAATCCCCTCCTCCACTGCACCGCGGAATTCATTCGGGATACGGGTGTTCGACACTTCGAACTCAACCGTGACACCTAAACCGCGTGCGGCAGGCTCGACATCCAGAACCACCTTGGCAAACTGGGGCTGCCCGGCAATATCACGCTCAAAGCTGAATTCCCCGCGGCTCGCAGCCGTGATGGTCTCGCGGTACGCCACCATGGGGCGTCCCGCGTTCGCCTGAACCTTGAATTCCCGGAACATCCTATCCTTCAAAATTTCAAGATGCAACTCGCCCATCCCGCTCAGCAGCGTCTGCGCTGTATCCGGATCCACCGATACAATGCAGGTGGGATCCTCCGCGGACAGTGCTGCCAGGGCATCATTCAGCTTCTCGCGGTCAGCCTGGGATTTGGGCTCAATCGCCATGGAAATCACCGGCTCGGGGAAACGGATACGTTCCAGTTCCACCGGCATATTTTCGGCGCACAACGTATCGCCGGTCGTAACCTGCTTGAGGCCCACCACCGCTCCGATTTCGCCGGCATGCAGAACTTCCACTTCCTGACGGTCATCCGCGTGCAGCAGCACCAGCTTCATCACGCGTTCACGCTTGCGCGTACGGGCGTTGAAGAGGTTCTGCCCCTTCTTGATCTGCCCCGAGTAGACCCGGACAAAGGCCAGCCGCCCCATGTAGGGATCGTTCATCAACTTGAAAACCAGCGCGCTCTGGGGCGCAAAATCGTCTGCCTCACGGGACAGCACCTCACGGGTCTTGGGATGTTCACCCTTAACCGGGGGAACGTCAATCGGGGCCGGCAGGAAATCCACAACCGCATCCAGCAACTGCTGGACGCCCTTGTTGCGGAGCGAGGATCCGCACAGGACCGGTGTCAGCGTCTGTGCAACAGTCGCCCGGCGCAGGCCCTCCCTCAGAACCTGTGCAGGAATGTCGGCATTCTCCATGTACGACTCGAGAACTTTTTCATCACGTTCCGAGAGCACCTCGATAAGTTGGGCGCGGGCCTTCTCAGCCTCCACCGCAAACTCGGCCGGAATCGGCACCGTCTGCACCTTGCTGCCGAACGATGTATCATCGTAAACAATGGCCTCCATGGCGAGCAGGTCGATGACGCCACGGAACTGGTCCTCGGCTCCCCAGGGAATCTGAATCGGGACCGGCACGGCGCCAAGCCGGGTCCGCATCTGCCCGACCACTGCATTGAAGTCGGCGCCGATGCGATCCATCTTGTTTACAAACGCGATGCGCGGCACATGATAGCGGTCAGCCTGATGCCAAACAGTTTCGGACTGCGGTTGCACACCGCCCACGCCGCAGAACACCACCACGGCTCCGTCGAGGACCCGGAGTGAACGTTCCACTTCGACGGTGAAATCCACGTGCCCGGGCGTATCAATCAGATTGATCTGGTGATCGCGCCAGAAACAGGTCGTCGCCGCGCTCGTGATCGTGATGCCGCGTTCCTTCTCCTGCGGCATCCAGTCCATCGTGGCGGTTCCCTCATGAACCTCGCCCATCCGGTGGACGCGGCCTGCATAAAACAGAATACGCTCGCTCGTCGTGGTCTTGCCCGCATCAATGTGGGCAATGATCCCGATATTGCGAACGGCGGAGAGGGGGCGAACGCGATCGGCAGCTTCACGCTGGCGCGCATCCCCGGAGACTCCACCTTGTTTATTCTGTTCCAAGACCGTTTCCATTGTCATTCAACAAACAAACAACACCCGCCGCCCTCGTCGGACGACGGGAATTGAGACTTACAATTTTACCAACGATAGTGGGCAAACGCCTTGTTTGCCTGGGCCATCTTGTGCGTGTCGTCACGCTTCTTGATGGCGTTACCCTGCTCGGCGTAGGCGTCCAGGATTTCCTGGGCCAGCGCACGTCGCATCGGAACCCCCTTGCGGGTCTTCGCATACTGGATCAGCCAGCGCATCGCCAGGGCTCCCTGGCGGTCAGGCGTCACCTCAACCGGAACCTGATACGTGGCACCGCCGACCCGGCGCGACTTCACTTCGACTTTTGGCTTCACGTTGTCAATCGCGCGCAGAATCACTTCCAGCGGATCACCATCGGGATGCTTTTCTTGAATCACCTTCAGGGCATCGTAAACAATGTTTACGGATACCGATTTCTTACCCACCTTCATCAGGTGGTTCACCAGACGGCCAACCAGTTCGCTATTATACTTCGGATCCGGTTGAACCGCCCGCCGCACTGCTCTTCGTCTTCGTCCCATGATCTTGCGCCGTCCTACGCCTGCTTCGGTGTTTTGACCCCATACTTGGAACGGCCCCGGTGCCGTCCCTCCACGCCCAAGGTGTCCAACGTACCACGAACAATGTGATACCGAACACCGGGCAGGTCCTTTACGCGACCGCCACGCACAAGCACTACACTGTGCTCCTGAAGATTGTGCCCTTCGCCCGGAATGTAAGCGGTCACTTCCTCGCCATTCGTCAGACGAACACGGGCCACTTTACGCAGCGCCGAGTTCGGCTTCTTGGGTGTCTGCGTTTTAACGGACAGACACACGCCGCGCCGCTGAGGACAATTCTTCAGCGCCGGCGACTTGCTTTTATAACGAACTTGCTTCCGTCCGTTTTTTACCAGTTGATTAATCGTTGGCATAGTTAAATTCCCTTCCAAACGCAAAGCGCGAAAAAATGCCAGAGTGACAACACCTTGTCAAGCTTTATCCCAAAAGCTCCTGGGCTTTCTTCACGGCTTCGCTCTCCATGCGCAGATCCTCCTCCGGAATCGGCTCCGCCAGAGGCACCAATTTGATGTTCCGGAACATCGGAAAACCTGTCCCTCCAGGGATCAAATGACCCATGATCACATTTTCCTTGAATCCATACAGCGTGTCCACGCGACCCAGCGTCGCCGCCTCGGTCAGGACGCGGGTGGTATCCTGGAACGATGCCGCCGAAATAAAGCTCTCGGTCTCGAGCGCCGCCTTGGTGATTCCCAGAAGAGCCGGAGAAGCTTCAGCCGGACGCTTGCCCTCGGCCTGCGCCTTGGCATTCACCTCCTGGAACATCTGCTTCTCGACCTGCTCGCCCCAGAGGAAGTCCGTGTCGCCCCCGTCCGTGATCCGGACCTTGCGCAACATCTGCCGGACAATGATCTCAATATGCTTATCATTGATTTCAACGCCCTGCAGCCGGTAGACTTCCTGAACCTGATTCACGAGGTATTCCTGAAGTTCCTGAGGGCCGCAGATTTCCAGAATTTCCTGGGGAACCACGGGACCCTCGGTCAGCTGTCCACCTTTCTGGACAAAGTCACCCTTGTACACAACGATGTGCTTGCCCATCGGGATCAGATGCTGCTCCTCGTCACCCGTGACCGCGTCACGGATCAACAGGCAGCGACGCCCGCGCTGGTTCGGCCCGAAGTCCACCATACCGTCAATCTTCGCGATCTCGGCGGCATCTTTCGGCCGGCGCGCCTCGAACAATTCCGCCACGCGCGGCAACCCGCCCGTGATGTCCTTCGTCTTCGACTCCTTGCGGGGCGTCTTCGCCAGCACTTCGCCGGCGGCGACCTTTTTGCCGTCCTTGATCATGACGTGGGCGCCGGCAGGGATGTTGTAGGCCATCGGCTGCTCACTGCTGCCGAAGCTGATGACAATCTGCGGGTGCAGGTCTTCCTTGTGCTCCAGGACAACGGTACCCATCAGTCCGGTGGACTGATCCACCTCTTTCTTGACCGTTACATTTTCGATGAACCCCTGGAAGTGAACCGTACCGGGCTTCTCCGCAAGGATCGGCACGCTGTAGGGATCCCACTCAATGAAACTCTGCCCCTTCTTGACGCGGCCCCCGTCCTCCACGGAAATGATGGCCCCGATGGCGATGGTATGACGCTCGACCTCGCGGCCGGTGTCGTCAAACACCGCGACGGACCCGTTCTTGTTAAGCACGACGAAATGGCCCTGCTCGTTCACCACGGTACGCATGTTGGTGTACTGGATGATACCGTCATGCTTGGAGATCACGTGCGGCTGCTTGAACACGGAGCTCGCCGTACCACCGATATGGAACGTCCGCATGGTCAGCTGCGTGCCGGGTTCACCGATGGACTGCGCCGCGATGATACCGACCGCCGCACCCATTTCCACGGGACGACCATTTGAAAGATCGCGTCCGTAGCACTTGGCGCAAATTCCGCGGCGCGATTCGCATGTCAGGACGCTGCGGATGCGAACCTTTTCGATGTCCGCATTCATGACCGCCTCCGCCAGGGCCTCGTCAATAAGTCCTCCGGCGGGAACAATCAACTCGCGTGTCACGGGGTTGACAATGTCGTTGAGCGCTGTGCGACCCTTGATACGATCAGCCAGCGAAACCAGGTTCTCGTCGCCTTCGCCGATGCCCTTGACTTCGATGCCGTTGAGCGTGTTGCAGTCCTGCTCGATAATCCGGACATCCTGCGCCACATCGACCAGCTTGCGGGTCAGGTACCCGGCATCGGCGGTCTTGAGGGCGGTATCGGCCAAACCCTTGCGGGCGCCGTGCGTACTGATGAAATACTCGAGCACGCTCAGCCCCTCGCGGAAATTCGACACAATCGGCCGCTCGATGATTTCGCCCGAAGGCTTGGCCATCAAACCGCGCATACCCGCCAGCTGGCGGATTTGCTGACGACTTCCGCGCGCCTTGGAGTCAACCATCATGAAGATGGGGTTGGCCTCGTCACTGCCCGCATTCTCCTCGATCGCCCGGTACATGGCGTTGGAGGTCTCCTCCGTGGCCTGGGTCCAGATGTCGACGATCTTGTTGTAGCGCTCCCCGTCGGTAATGATACCGCGGCGGTACTGGCTCTCCACCTCGCTCACCGATTTATGCGCCTTCGCAATGATGTCTTCCTTTTCGGACGGAATGATCATGTCCGACAACCCGATCGAAATCCCCGCCAGGGTGGCATGCTCGAAGCCGATGTTCTTCAGACTTTCAAGAACCTTCACGGTCTCGGCGTGACCGCTAACGCGGTAGCACTGCCAGATCAGCTTTCCAAGGAACGATTTGTCGCAGCAGCGGTTGATGAACCCCAGCGTCGCGGGGAGGATCTCATTGAAGAAAACCCGTCCCACGGTGGTGATCAGCATCTTCGAGTGGGTGTCACCGAAGACCGTCTTGCGGCCGAAATCCGGGTTCTTGAACCGGACGCGGTGGTGGATCTTGAGGGCGCCGTCGTCATAAGCCAGTCGCACCTGGGCCGCCTCGTCAAAGATCGGAAGACGCTCCTGCTCCTGTCCCTGCCCTGCCGCTTTGCGGCGAACCTCCTTGATCCGGTCCTTCTGGGCCGCGGATGTGAGGTAATAGATGCCCAGCGCGATGTCCTGAGTGGGCGTCATCACCGGCTTGCCGCTCGAGGGCGAGAAGACGTTGTTCGTCGAAAGCATCAGGAGGCGCGACTCAATCTGGGCCTCAATGGACAGCGGCACGTGAACCGCCATCTGGTCACCGTCAAAGTCGGCGTTGTACGCGGTACACACCAGCGGGTGAACCTGAATCGCCTCGCCCTCCACCAGGGTGGGCTCGAACGATTGGATGCTCAGACGGTGCAGCGTCGGGGCACGGTTGAGCATGACGGTCTTGTCGCGGGTGATCTCCTCGAGAATCGCCCACACTTCGTCCGACTGCTTGTCGATCAGCTTCTTCGCGCTACGGACGGTATGCGCCACGCCCATTTCCTTGAGACGCCGGATAATGAAAGGCTCAAACAGAACCAGAGCCATCTTCTTGGGAAGCCCGCACTGGTGAAGCTTCAACTCGGGACCCACCACGATCACGGAACGTCCGGAATAATCCACGCGCTTTCCGAGCAGATTCTGACGGAATCGGCCGCCCTTGCCCTTGAGCATGTCGCTCAGGGACTTCAGGGGACGGTTTCCAGCGCCAGTCACGGCGCGGCCGTGCCGGCCGTTGTCGATGACGGCATCCACCGCTTCCTGGAGCATGCGCTTCTCATTCCGGATGATCACATCCGGGGTCTTGAGCTGGAGCAGATTCTTGAGACGGTTGTTGCGGTTGATGACGCGACGGTAAAGGTCGTTGAGGTCCGACGTCGCGAACCGCCCGCCCTCAAGGGGGACAAGGGGGCGCAGATCCGGGGGGATCACGGGCAGGACTTCAAGAATCATCCATTCCGGCCGGCTGTTGCTGGTCAGGAAGCCTTCGAGCACCTTCATGCGCTTGGAGTACTTCTTGCGGTTCTGCTTGCTGCGCGTGGTCTCCATCTGTCCGTCAAGCTCGGCAAGGATCTTCTCCATGTCGATCTTCTTCATCAGGTCACGAACGGCCTCGGCGCCAATACGGGCCGTGAACGCATCGCCATACTTCTCCTGGGCTTCCCGGTATTCCATCTCGGAAAGAAGCTGTTTCTCCTGAAGCGGCGTATCTCCCGGCTCCACCACGACATAGTCCTCGTAATAGAGAATACGCTCGAGGGCGCGCGCGGTCATGTCAAGGACCAGTCCAAGACGGCTCGGGGTACACTTGAAGAACCATATATGGGAAACAGGCACCGCCAGGTCAATGTGACCCATGCGCTCGCGCCGGACGCGCGACTGGGTGATTTCCACGCCGCACCGGTCGCAAATCACACCCTTGTGCTTGATGCGCTTATATTTTCCGCAGCTGCACTCCCAGTCCCGCGTCGGGCCGAAAATGCGCTCACAGAACAGACCGCCCTTTTCGGGCTTGTAGGTGCGGTAGTTGATCGTTTCCGGGTTCTTCACCTCGCCATGGCTCCACTGCCGGATGGTCTCCGGTGAAGCCAGGGTGATGTTCACGGAATCAAACCCCTCCATCAGGGGCATTCCAAGCCGCTCCCGGGCGGCAGAATTTGTCAAGGTACGTTCCGACATAGGTGACTCAGCGTTGCCGCCGCCTCCGTTAAATTCGTTTTTCCTTCGCCTCAGCCCGCACGTCCAACCCGATGGCCCGCAACTCATTGATCAGAACGTTGAACGACTCGGGGCGGTCCGCCTCAAGTACATTCTCGCCCTTCACGATGGATTCATAAATCCGGGTGCGTCCATTGGTGTCGTCGCTCTTGACGGTCAACAGTTCCTGCAGCGCGAATGCCGCGCCATAGGCCTCAAGCGCCCAGACTTCCATCTCCCCGAGACGCTGTCCGCCATACTGCGCCTTGCCGCCCAGCGGTTGCTGGGTAACGAGCGAGTACGGACCAACGGCACGGGCATGGATCTTGTCGCTAACCAAATGATGCAGCTTGAGCATGTAGATATAGCCCACCACGACACGCTGGTCGAATGATTCGCCGGTACGCCCGTCGAACAACTGCGTCTTCCCGTCGGCCGGCAGCTTCGCGTCCTTCATTAAGTCGTGAATGCGCTTCTCGGAAATTCCGTCGAAGACCGGCGTGCTGGCATACAGCCCGAGTATCTTGCACGCCCATCCAAGATGGGTCTCCAGGACCTGTCCCACATTCATACGGGAGGGCACACCAAGCGGGTTCAGCACGATGTCAACGGGGGTTCCGTCCGGCAGGAACGGCATATCCGCCTCCGGCAGGATCCTGGCCACCACACCCTTGTTACCATGGCGTCCGGCCATCTTGTCACCCACCGACAGCTTTTTCTTGCTGGCGATGTAGACACGCACCTGCTTGATAATCCCCTGATCCACCTCGTCGCCGCTTTCCAGACGATCCATGGCGTTCTCGTACTCATGCTCGAGTTCAATGAACTTCTGCTGGTACTCGCCGATAATCTCCTGGATCTTGATCTGGATCGGACTGCTCTCGATCGCGATATGAGCGCTCTCGTTCGCCAGCTTCCGCAACAGAGTCTTGGTGATCTTCCGGTTGGCCGGGATGATAATCTCGCCGGAGTCGATATTGACAACGTCCAGCGGGATCTTCTCGCCCAGCAGGATATTACTCAATGCTTCCGTGAGCTGATCCACCAATTCCTGCTTCTTGGACTGCTGCTCCTGGGCCACGTTCTTGGCCTGACGCTTCCGTTCCGCAGGCGTCATCTTCTCTCGGGCAATGTCCTTGTGGGCCGAAACCTTCACATCCATGACAATGCCGTAGGTTCCACTGGGAACCGTCAGGGAGGTGTCGCGGACATCCGCAGCCTTTTCGCCGAAGATCGCGCGCAACAGGCGCTCTTCCGGAGCCAGTTCGGTTTCGCTCTTGGGCGTGATCTTGCCGACGAGAATGTCGTCCGGCTTGACTTCCGCACCAACGCGGATCACCCCGTCGGGGCCGAGGTTGCGAAGGGCCTCCTCGCCGACATTCGGAATGTCACGCGTGATTTCTTCCGGGCCCAGCTTGGTGTCGCGGGCGCCGACCTCGAACTCCTGGATGTGGACCGATGTGAACACATCGTCCCGCACCACGCGCTCGCTGATCAGAATGGCGTCCTCGAAGTTGTAGCCGCACCAGGGCATGAACGCCACCAGGACGTTGCGCCCGATCGCCAACTCGCCCGCCGCCGTGGCAGGTCCGTCCGCGAGGACATCCCCGGTCCTGATCTTCTGGCCGACCTTCACGACCGGCTTCTGATTGACACAGGTTCCGGCATTCGACCGCATGAACTTGTTCAGGATATAGGTGCGCTCACTATCCTTCTTCTTGCCGCCGCCCTTGTCGTTCGACACGACGATCTTGTTGGCCGAGACATAGGTGACCACGCCGGGTTCAACCGCCAGCATGAGCACGCCGGAGTCGCGGGCAATACGTCCCTCGAGACCGGTCGCCACAAACGGACGTTCCGTTTCCAGCAGGGGCACCGCCTGGCGCATCATGTTCGAGCCCATCAGGGCGCGGTTGGCGTCATCGTGCTCGAGGAACGGGATCAACCCGGCCGCGACCGACACCACCTGCTTGGGCGACACATCCATGTAGTCCACCTTCTCCTTCGGGACTTCCATGAACTCACCGCGATGACGGACCGCTATCGCTTCGCGCGACATGCGGCTACGGGCATCCAGCGGCGTGTTCGCCTGGGCGATGATAAACTTCTCCTCGCGGTCGGCACTGAGGTATTCGACCGCGTCCGAGACCGTCCCGTTGTTCACCTTCCGGTAGGGAGTCTCGATAAAGCCGTATTCATTGATGCGGGCATAAATGCCCAGCGAGGAGATCAGACCGATGTTCGGGCCTTCCGGCGTCTCAATCGGGCAGATGCGGCCGTAATGGCTGCTATGCACGTCGCGGACTTCGAATCCGGCACGTTCACGGCTCAACCCACCCGGGCCCAAGGCGCTGAGACGGCGCTTATGCGCCAACTCGGAGAGCGGGTTGGTCTGATCCATGAACTGGCTCAGCTGGCTGCGTCCGAAGAAATCCTTCACGACGGCCGAGAGGGTTTTGGGATTGACCAGGCGCTGCGGCGTCAGAGTTCCCGTGTTCGGATCGAACAGGGTCATCCGCTCACGCACCAGGCGCTCGGCGCGAGCCAGGCCCACCCGGCACTGGTTTTCAATCAGTTCACCGATCGTGCGCAGGCGGCGGCTTCCGAGATGATCAATATCATCCACGGTTCCCTGACCGCCTCGGATGCTGATCAAGTAACGGATGGCCGCGATCAGGTCGCTCCCATCCGGACTCAGCGTGCGGAGGCGCTCCTCCTCGGTAACGGTGATGAAAGACTCCTTTTCCTTGTCGTCCTTCTTCCCCATGATCCCGGTGATAAGCCCCGCCGTCTCCTTGATTTCGGCGTCAAGCTTCTGGTTGATCTTGTAGCGGCCGACGCGGCCCAGATCATAGCGGCGCACATCGAAAAAGAGCCGCTTGAGCAACTGGCGCGCATTCGACACGGTGGCGGGATCACCCGGACGCAACCGCAGATAGATGTCCTTCAAGGCGTCATCCATCGAGTGCGTGGGATCTTCCTTGATGCTCTTCAGCATCACACCGGAATCCCAGGAGACGTCAACCACCTCAACCTCCTTGAAGCCGGCCGCCTTCATCTGCGACAGGACATTCTCGGAGAGAGGCTCGTAACGACGGGCCAGAACGGTCTGGGAGTCGACATCGATGACGTCGTCACGGAACACCAGGGTCGCCAATTTCTCGGCACTGATGGATTCCGAAACCTTCAGCTTGCGGACGGTGTAGAACAGCGCCAGGAGGTCGGCATCCGTTCCATAGCCCAAGGCGCGCAGGAAGGTGGTCGCCAGGAATTTCCGCCGGCGGTGCCGTCGATCCATGTAGATCCACAGCAGGTCGGAGGCGTCAAACTGCACTTCCACCCACGATCCCCGATCGGGAATGATGCGGAAGGAGTACAGCATGTTGCCGCTGGAATGAACCGACTGCTCGAAACAGATACCGGGGGACCGGTGCAGCTGGCTGACGATCACGCGTTCGGCGCCGTTGATCACGAAGGATCCCTGCGGCGTCATCAGCGGTATTTCGCCCATGTAAACGGTTTCCTCGCGGACTTCTTCCCCGTCCTTGAGCCTGAACGTCACATGCAGGGTGCCCGCATAAGTCTGCCCCTCGCGCAGAACCTCGAAAGGATCCGCCTTGGGCATCGAGAACTCATACTTCACAAAATCCAGCACGTAACGCCCATCATAGCTCTCGATGGGGAACACTTCCTTGAACACCGTCTGCAGGCCCATGGTCTTGCGACCGCCGGGGGCGATATCGAGTTGGAGGAAATCCTTGTACGACGCCGTCTGAATTTCAATCAGATTCGGCGGCTCAATTACCTCAACCAGTTTTCCGAAATTCGTTCTCTCAACCATTCAAGCACCTGTTGAACCGGGTTTTCCAGGACACCAGCACCGCGGCCGCAAGGCCGCCCGTCGTACACCACACCCAAAAGGGGCGCGGGTTACTTGATCTCGACGGTTGCGCCAGCCTTCTCCAAGACTTCCTTGATCTTGGCGGCTTCGTCCTTGGAAATACCTTCCTTGACGGTCTTCGGGGCGCCTTCGACCAGGTCCTTGGACTCCTTGAGACCCAGACCCGTGATGCCGCGAATTTCCTTGATGACGCCGATCTTGTTGCCACCCGCGCTGGCGAGCACAACCGTGAACTCCGTCTTCTCAACCGCCGCCTCAGCCGCCGCACCCGCAGGAGCCGCCGCCATCATCGCCATCGGCGCGGCCGCAGACACTCCCAGGCGCTGCTCGAGGCCCTTCACGAGCTGAGAGAGCTCCAGCACGCTCATGCTCTCGATAGCCTTGACGATTTCTTCCATCTTACCTTCCAACTTGATTTCCTCAGACATGGTATTCTCCCTATTACTTAACTCTAACACTCAAACAAACGTCACTACGCTGCGTTCTTCTTTTCTTCAATTGCCTTCAACACGTACACAATGGTCGACACCTTCTGCTGCAGCACCCCAACCAGGCGCGACAGAGGAGCGGCCACGGTACCCACCACCTGACCCAACAGCACTTCGCGGGGAGGCAGTTCCGCCAGGGCATCAATCTGCGCGGAAGTAAGGATCATCTCCCCCAGGACCCCCGCCTTCATGACAGGCAACCCGCCGGTGCTGCTGAACTTCTTAATCACCTTGGCCGCCTGGACCACGTCGGGCCCGGTCACGATTGCGGACTGCCCCTTGAGGGACGGCGCCAGGCCCGCCCAGCCCTTGTCCCGCGTGATCAGGCGCAGGAAACGGTTCTTGACGACCTGCATCCGGGCCCCGGACTTGCGGAGCTGACGGCGCAATTCGGAGAACTGCTCCACCTTCAGCCCGCGGTATTCCGCCACCAGGACAAAGGAGGACCCGTTGATCTGGGCGCTTATTTCCTCATAAATCGACTGTTTTTCCGGTCTCATTGTAGCCAGCCTTCTTGTTAATCCCGCACATCCACGCGGAGGCCAACCCCCATCGTGGAGCTGAGCGTACAGCGTTTGATAAATGAGCCCTTGGCCGCGGCCGGGCGCGCCGCCCGAACCGCCGCGATCACGGCGTTGACATTTTCCAGAAGCTTGTTCTCGTCGAACGAAAGCTTGCCGAAGGGAACCTGAACGTTGCCACTGCGGTCCATGCGGTATTCCACACGCCCCGCCTTGCTGTCGCGCACCGCCGAGGCGGTATCATCCGTCACCGTTCCGGTCTTCGGGTTCGGCATCAGGCCGCGCGGACCCAGCACCTTGCCGAGCTTGCGGACTTCCTTCATGGCGTCGGGTGTCGCGATGGCGACGTCGAAATCCGTCCAACCGCCCTTGACCTTCTCGATCAGATCCTCGTTGCCGACCACATCGGCGCCCGCGGCGCGCGCGGCGTCAGCTGCAGTCCCGGCGGCGAACACCGCCACGCGGACCACTTTGCCGGAGCCATGGGGCAGGCCAACCGTGCCACGAACCGTCTGGTCCGTCTTCTTGGTATCGACACCAAGCCGCATCGCGAGCTCTGCCGTCTCGTCAAACTTGGCAACCTTGTTCGCCTTGAGGAAGCGAATTGCCTCGGCCAGGTCGTAGACCTTGGCTTCGGTGGCTGCCTTCACCTTGTTATATTTTTTTCCGTGCGTTGCCATGGTTAGCGAACCACCTCGATTCCCATGCTGCGCGCCGTCCCCTCGATCATGCGGGCGGCGTGATTTTCATCCGTTGCATTCAAGTCATTCATTTTCGTGCGCGCGATCGCGAGCACCTGCTGGGCCGTCACCTTGCCGACCTTGTCGCGGTTCGGCTGGGCTGATCCCTTGGCCAGACCGGCCTCCCGCTTCAACAGCGAGGACGCAGGCGGGCTCTTGGTGATGAACGTGAACGAGCGGTCCTGGTAGACCGTGATGACCACGGGGATCACCAGGCCGGCCATGCTCTGCGTCGCCGCGTTGAATTCCTTGCAGAACTGCATGATGTTCACACCGTGCTGGCCCAGCGCCGGTCCCACGGGGGGCGCCGGATTCGCCTGCCCGGCGGGAATCTGCAGCTTGATTTTTCCTGTTACTTTCTTTGCCATATCTTTCCCCTGCCCCGTCTCCCGCAGACACGCCGCGGCAACGAGGGCTTACTGCCGTTCCACCTGCCAGTACTCCAGTTCCACGGGAGCCGAGCGGCCAAAAATGGCCACCGACACCTTCAGCTTGCCGCGGTCCGCATCCACTTCGTCCACGGTGCCGGTGAAGTTCATAAAGGGCCCATCCGTAATCTTGACCGTCTCACCGGCCTCGTAGATCACCTTGGGCTTGACCTTTTCTTTCTTCTCCTCCACCTGAAACAGGAGCCGTTCCACTTCATCGGGCCGGAGAGGCGCCGGCCGTTCCCCACCCACGAACCCGATCACACCGGGCGTCTCGCGGATAAAATACCAAACCGTCTCGATCACCTTCTTGTCGTCGCCGTAAAGATTCATGCTGACGAGAACGTAGCCGGGGAAGAATTTGCGCGTAATAACGCTCTTGACCCCCTTCTTCGTCTCCGAAACCTTTTCCGTCGGGATCAGAACCTGACCGACGTAGTCCCGCATCTCTTCCTTGTCCAGGCGGCGCTCAATGCTTTCCTTGACCTTCGCCTCCTGGCCAGTCAACGTATGCAGAACAAACCATTGTTTTTCACTCATGAAAACCCCGGACTTGCTATAAGTTAGTGACGCGCCAGCAGGCCGATCGCCTGCCTCAGGACCACGTCGCAAAGACCCACGAACACGGCAAACAATACCACCGACAAGATCACCACCACCGTGGACTCGATCAATTCCCCGCGCGTCGGCCACGTGGATTTACGCAGCTCATTCTTCACGTCGGCAAGAAAGAACTTCGTCTTCTGAAAGCTGTCGGCTATTTTGCTCACAAGATTACTCCGCGCTGATTTGGCAGGCCAGGAGGGCATCGAACCCCCAACCTCCGGTTTTGGAGACCGGCGCTCTGCCAATTGAGCTACTGGCCTATATCAGGCAAACCCTTAACGGGTTTCCTTATGCACCGTATGCTTCTTCTCAAATCGGCAATACTTTTTAATCTCCATGCGATCCGGAGTAAGCCGCTTATTTTTCGTAGTCGTATAATTACGCCGCTTGCATTCGGTGCAAGCAAGAGTGACCAGTTCCCTCGGCATTTCAAACCATCCTTAAGCGCACGGGCGGCGAACCGCCCGGACACATTTACCCGACCGCAGCCGGACGATTAATTATTGCAAAATTTCAGACACAGTACCGGCACCCACTGTACGCCCACCCTCACGGATAGCGAAACGCATGGACTTCTCCATGGCGATCGGCGCAATCAGCGTGACCGTCATACTGATATTGTCGCCCGGCATCACCATCTCAACACCATCAGGTAGCGTAATGTCACCCGTGACATCCGTGGTGCGGAAGTAGAACTGAGGACGATAGCCCTTGAAGAACGGCGTATGACGACCACCTTCTTCCTTGCTCAGCACATACACTTCGCACTTGAACGTCGTGTGAGGAGTGATGGAACCCGGCTTCGCCAACACCTGGCCGCGCTCAACATCTTCCTTCTTCGTACTGCGAAGCAGACACCCGACGTTATCACCCGCCTGGCCCTGATCCAACAACTTGCGGAACATCTCAACGCCGGTGACAGTGGTCTTGACCGTGGGCTTCAACCCGACGATTTCGACATCTTCACCCACCTTGATGATACCACGCTC
>CAZMSS010000003.1:0-41998 GCA_964568965.1 uncultured Verrucomicrobiota bacterium
CGCGAAAGCGGCACGCGGTTTCGGGTTGATCGCTTAGATAAATGACTGATCCCGTTCGCGGGAAACATAATCCGGCTTATGCCCCCTGCCTTTCGATATCAGAATGCGACCCGGCTAGTCGTCGGCACCACCGTGGTGTCGAGCGCCCTGCTCGCGGGATTGTTTTACCGCACCTGGCACTCTGCTCCCCGGATCGCCATCGAAACAAATCTTCCGCCTGCAACGCAGTCCTGCCCGGCTCCCGGCGCCTTGACCGGCTCCCTGTGGCAGGCACTCCAATCCCGTCCAGTGAAACCGTCAGGATCGGGCGCCGTTCGGGAGTCCTCGGAACACTACCGACTGGCGGGGACATTCTTCATCGAGGGGGCAGGGGACCCTCAGCGGCGGGCAATTCTGGATTCTGCGGCTAAGCGCGAACAGTTTATCGTGAGCGAGGGCGAACGGCTTGACGATTTAACGGTGGAGCGAATTTACTTCGATCATGTCACGCTTCGCGGACCGTCGGGAAGTCAGGATATCTGGGTTGAGTTTGCCTCGAAAGCGCCGTCGATCGACGCCGGCGTCACGAATAATCCGGCGGCCTTGGCGGCTGGGGGTACCAATAAGTTCGGCTGTGTTCAAACTCAGGAAAACCGGTGGCAGTTCAGCAGGAAACCGCTCCTGAACTATTACCAGGAATTGCTCGATGAACCGGACCGCATGGTCGCTGTTTTTGATACCATGAAGCCGGTTCGCGATGAGCGGAACAAGATCACAGGGTATGTCGTAGGCATCGAGGGTGAAAAGGATTTCTTTGACGCCGTGGGCCTCAGGCAAGGCGATATCGTCCGGGCCGTCAATTCTCTCCCCATGACCAACCGGAGGCGGGCTGAGGCCTTCATAGACCAGTTCCTCAAGGACCGGATGAATGCAGTCGTCCTTGAGGTGGAGCGGGGCGGGAAAGTCACCAAGCAGATCTATCAGATGCAGCCTTGAGCGGCTCATTGGCGTCCCTGATCATAACCTCACAATGCAGCCCGCAATTTGGGCATCGGCTGGAGGGGGTAAAACCGGGTGTTTTAAGCAAAACCAATAAAGACGGGCTTTCCTGCACCCCTGTAGTAGACATAAGATATATTATGCGACATTGTTAACAACCTGTATGTGGCCTGTTAAAAGGGTTGAAATGAGCTGGGAAGTGGGAAACCTGGCCTCGTGTAATGAACGATACAGACCGTCGGGCCGTTCGCCGACGGAGTTAACGGAATAATGCGCCTGTGAGCCGGCGATTAGCAGCAAAGAAGGCGGGCGCGAAGACGGCGAGCCTCTTCAAGGTCACGCTTCACACCATCGTAATCCTGACTCTCGATCAGCCGGATTAACTCACCCAGCGAGCCCTCGAAGTGATGGAGCTCCTCCAGGATGGCGGCACGATTGGTTTTGACGATGTCATGCCACATCTCCGGCGATCCTCCCGCGATCCGGGTTGAATCCCGGAATCCGGAGCCACAGAACTTCGGCAGGTCATTCGGCATGGGAGACCGGGCGCTTGTTGTCACCAGCAAGGCGGCGATCAAATGGGGAAGATGACTGGTCTTTGCCACCAATGCATCATGTGTCTCAGGATCCAGTCGAACCACCTTGGCCCCCACCCCGCGCCAGAGATCCATGACTTTTAGGACATCCTCCTCCCGCGTTCCGGAAGCAGCCGGCGTCACGGCTGTCACGGCACCCTCGTAAAGGTCGGTCCGGGAGGACTCAACTCCGGTTTTCTCCGACCCGGCCATGGGATGGCTGCCGACGAATGAAGCCGCGGTATTCTGGAAAAGCAAATCCATCTCCCGCACAAGATCGGCCTTGGTGCTGCCGACATCCGTCACCACGCACCCGGACTCAAAGGCATCCATGCAATCCTTAGCCAGTCGAGGCATCGTGCAGACGGGGGTACAGAACACCGCCAGGTCCGCACCGCGAAGTGCCGCCCGGGGGGTATCGAACACACAATCAGCCGCACCCATCCCAAGGGCAAGTTGGCGGGTTTCCTCGCGCCGCGCATAAGCGCTGACTTTTGCCAATCCCAGGCGCCTGATAGCCAGCCCGAGGGATCCACCCATCAACCCAAGCCCGATTATGGCGACGTGTTTCATAGTAGCCTCGGCATGCATGTCTTACTGGTTATGGCCAGCCTTCAAGACGGTTTTCAGGACAGAGAGACACCGCCGGTTCTCGCCGCGGGTTCCCACGGTGATCCGGATGTATTCAGGCAGGCCATAGGGGTCCATGGGACGGACAATCACACCAGCCCGCTGCATGGCATCGAACACCTGCCGTCCGGCCCCCACCCTGACCATGATGAAATTTGCCGAAGACGGCACGAACTCAAGCTTCATCTTGCGGAAAGCGGCTTCAAAGTAGTCCAGCCCATCCCGCATCATGAGGCGGGTTTTCGACACATACTCGTCATCCTCCAGGGCGGCCAGGGCAGCCGCCTGGGCCATCGCGGTGGTATTGAAAGGCTGGCGGACCCGCTGCATCAGCGCGATGCACTCCTCCGGGGCTATCCCGTATCCCAGCCGGAGCCCTGCCAGGCCGTAAGTTTTCGAAAATGTCCTCAGGACGATGACGTTGCGCCCCTCGCGGACATACCGCAGGCAATCAGGCTGGTCTTCAGGCTGGAGCAATTCGATATACGCCTCATCAAAAACGACCACGACATGGCCGGGAATCCGGCTCATGAAGTCGTCGAGCGCCGCCTGGTTCACCATCGTACCGGTCGGGTTGTTGGGATTGGCAACGAACACCACTCTGGTGTCGGGTGTAATCGCCTTGAGCATACCCTCCAGGTCGTGGGTGAAGTTCTTCATCGGCACCATGATGGTCCGGGCCCGGAACAGGTCGGCGACAAGCTTGTAAACCACAAAGGCCTTGTCCGCCATCACGATGCTTGTGGAGCCATCCAGGAACACATGCCCGATGAATTCAATCAGTTCGTTGCTGCCAGTACCCGTGATGATCTGTCCGGGTGAAACGTTCAGCTTCCGCCCCAGCGCCTGCCGCAGATAGAACGCCCCCCCATCGGGATACAAATGCATCTGGCGCGCAGCCTTTTTCATGGCGGCCACGGCCTTAGGGGACGGTCCCAGGGCATTCTCATTCGAAGCCAGCTTGATGATATCCGCGGGGTTCTGGAATCCCAATTCACGCGCTACTTCCTCTATGGGGCGACCCGGTTCATACACCCCCAGCCCGGATACCCCTGGTCGAGCCAATTCATTGAAAGTCATCATTGTTCTCCTTCGCTCTCCGTGGCGCCCCTTATTTCCTGTCAGCCGCAGGGTAAGACCCGAGGACCGTGATCAGGGAGCAATGCCGCGCAATGTCAGTTATTGTTTTCTTCACGCGCTCATCCTCGGCGTGGCCTTCCACATCCACAAAGAAATAGTATTCCCATCGTTTGCTCCGACTGGGCCTCGATTCGATTTTCGTCATGTTCAATCCGTATTTCTTGAACGATTCCAGCGCCCCGTAGAGGGCCCCGGCCTTGTGCTGCACCGCGAAAAGCAGCGACGTCTTGTCATCGCCCGATGGCTTGTTCTGGTCATGCCCGACCACCAGGAAACGTGTCGTGTTTCCGCTCATGTCCTGCACATCCGACTCCAGAATTTTCATTCCGTAGATTTCGGCGGCCAGCTGGCTCGACAGCGCCCCCGCATTTTTCTCGCGGGACGCCAGTTCGGCCGCCCGTGCCGTACTGGCCACGGGAATGACTTCCACCCCCGACATCTCGCGCTGAAGCCATTGGCGGCATTGCCCGATTACCTGGGGGTGACTGTACAATTTCTCAATCCGTTCCCGTGACACGCGCGACAAGAGGCAGTTCGAGATCGGCAGATAGAGCTCCGCACATATCTTCAGGGAGGTCTCGGCCAGCCTGTCGAGGGTAAACGTCACGGCACCCTCGGTGGAATTCTCGACCGGCACCACGCCGTAATCAGCCGACTGTTTTTCCACGGAATCGAAGACATCACTGATGGTTTCGCAGGACAGATAGTCCACGCTCCCGCCGAACCGGCTTCGCGCCGCCTGATGGGAAAAGGTGGACGGCGGCCCCATATAGGCAACTTTGAGATTCTTTTCCAGCGACAGGGCCGCAGACATGACTTCCCGGTAAATCGCACGCAGCGACTTATCCGTCAGAGGTCCCTTGTTCATCGAGGCTACCCGGGCCAGGACGGCCTTTTCCCGGGCCGGGACATAGATGCCCTTCCCGTTCTTCTGCTTGAGTTTCCCGATTTCAAGGGCGTGCCGGGTACGGGCGTTCAGGAGTTTGACAAGTCTTGTGTCGATGGCGTCGATTTTACCGCGGATAGTTTCCAGGCTCATCATTTCTCCTCGTCTTCGTCTTCGTCTTCGTCCTCATCCTCATCGTCCTCATCCTCATCCTCATCGTCGAATTCGTCTTCATC
This sequence comes from uncultured Verrucomicrobiota bacterium, assembly GCA_964568965.1. Taxonomy (GTDB): domain Bacteria; phylum Verrucomicrobiota; class Kiritimatiellia; order CAIKKV01; family CAITUY01; genus JAABPW01. Next base: position 4,446 of record CAZMSS010000003.1, read on the forward strand.
CTCCTCGTCCGCATCCTCCTCCGCGTCCGCATCAGCCGGATGAGACTCATCTTCCCCTTCGGATTTATCGGCCGCATCCGGCTCAACTGCCTCTTCTCGGGGCGCAGTCGTTTCCTGAACTGCGGCCACGGCTTCTTCCTGCTTCTTACGCATAGCGTCCATACGCGCCAGCTCGGTAATACCAGGTAGCTCCTTGACATCTTTCAGGCCAAAGTGTTCCAGGAAAAGCGTGGTTGTCCCATACAGCATCGGCCGGCCAGGGAGCTCGCTCCTACCCACGATCTTGATCAATTGCATCTCCATGAGCATCCGGATCACGTGGTCGACGGCCACGCCACGGACTCCCTCAAGTTCGGCGCGGGAGATGGGCTGGCGATAGGCAATGATGGCCAGGGTTTCAAGGGCCGGGCGAGACAGGCGCGTCGGCTTGCCGACATTCAGCATATGGCGGACCCATGGGCCGCCGGCGGGATCGCTCTGGAAACGGAATCCTTCCGCACTCTCGACCAGATGAACGCCCAGTTTCCCGGCGTCGCACTCGGCCTGGAGCTGATGCAGAGCGGACTTGATCTCCGCCTCCTTGATCCCCCCGTAAATGGCCGCTTCCTCCCGGTTGATTTCTGCCGTTTCCTGCAATACCTTCCGGACAGCCCCTGCCGTCATCGGTTGGCGGGCGGCAAAAATGATTGCCCCCAATACCTGCTTAAGTTCCACCTGAGTCGTTTCCATGCCTCAATCCCCTTACGCTTCCGCTTGCTTCGTGATCACGATATCCCCGAAATCCCCATCCTGCTGGGCCGCCAGTTGCCGCAGACGGATGAGCTCGAGAATGGCCAGAAAGGTGCATACAATCTCATTCCGGGAGGCTGCTTTCTCCAGCAGACTCACAAAGGAGACCTGGCCCTTTTCCTTCAGGGTGGCGAGGACAAACTCGATCTTATCCACCACTGTAAACTTCTCGTCATAAATTTCCCCAAACTCCTCAACCTTGACCTTTTTCAGGGCCTCGTTAAAGGCCGAAATGAGGTCGAACAGGCTGACGTCACCCAGCCCGACCCCGGGATCCGGCTCCACGGTGAGGGCCGCCTCCCCTCCCCGCGTGAACACATTTTCCTGGAGGTATTCACGATGCTGGAGATGTGACGCCGCTTCCTTGAATTTCTTGTACTCCACGAGCTGCTTGACCAGTTCCCATCGCGGGTCCTCCTCTTCCTCCTCCATCTCGGGCCGTTCATCAACGGGGAGGAGCATGCGGCTCTTGATCATCATCAGAGTGGCCGCCATGACGATAAACTCCCCCGCAATGTTGAGGTCGAGCAGCTTCATCAGGGAGAGATACTCCATGTACTGCTTGGTGACCCGCTCAATCGGGATGTTGTAAACATCCACCTCGTCCTTCTTGATCAAATACAGAAGAAGGTCGAGCGGCCCCTCGAACACCTCGAGTTGCACCTTGTAATCGTCCTGAACCACCACTTGCGTCATGAAATATCCCTTCTCATTCCAGCCCTGTGGCCCGGCGGGCCGCGGTCAATGTCTTTCGGGCTTCCAGACGTGCCCGTTCGGCGCCGTCCTTCAGCACGGATTCCACATAGCCGGGGTCTTTCTCCAGCTCGGCCCGGCGTTTCCGGAATGCCTCAAAGTGGCTCCACACCTTTTCGAATAGCGCTTTTTTGGCGGAGCCGTAGCCGAATCCCCCGGATCGGTATTTCGCCTCCATCTCCGCCCGCTCCACTTCGGAGGCGAAGAGCTTGTACAGGGAGAACACATTGCAGACAGACGGATCCTTGGGTTCCTCCAGCGGAGTGCTGTCGGTCACGATCCGCATGATGCGGGCCTTGGTTTCCTTTTCAGTACCGAAAATTTCAATCGTGTTGTTGTAGGATTTCGACATCTTCTGCCCATCCACGCCGGGCACCACAGCCACTTCGTTGCGGATGACCGGTTCGGGTATCGTGAAGATGTCGCCGAACTGGAGATTGAACTTGATGGCAATGTCCCGGGTGACCTCGACGTGCTGCTTTTGGTCCCGCCCCACCGGCACCGTGGTGGCCTGAACCTGCAGGATGTCCGCCGCCATCACCACCGGATAGGAAAAGAGGGCATGCGACGCCGCGATCCCCTTGGCAATCTTGTCCTTGTAAGAGTGGCACCGCTCCAGTAACCCCATGGGGGTTACGGTGGACAGGAGCCAGGACAATTCCAAAACTTCGGGCACATCGCTCTGCCGGAAGAAAACGGTTTTCTTCGTATCCAGCCCGCAGGCCAGAAAATCGAGGGCCACATCCCGGCTATTCGCCCGCAGGGCCGCCGGATCCGAAACCGAGGTCAGGGCATGATAGTCTGCGATGAACAGGTAGGCATCCCCCTGCTGCTGCAATTCCAAGGCGGGTTGCATCATGCCGAAATAGTTACCCAGGTGTAATTTGCCGGAAGGCTGAATTCCCGACAGGATGCGCATTCGTTTTTTCGATTCCATGGTGTTACTCATTCCTGCATTCAAAAAACTGTGTGACTTTAACGGATGGATCCCCGTTCATAAAGCGTTTTCCGCTAACTTAATCTTGACGCTCAAGCCCTCCGGACTGATGATGTCGACTTTATTCGTTCCAAAGCCCATGAAAGTACTACTGGTAGCAGGTGTTGGAGAGAGGCCCGAGGCCCACCTTTTCCCGGAACTAGTGGCTCGCGGCATTCAGGTTGATCTTCTGTGCGACACCACCTCTCCTTACTTCGGCCCCCTCAAAAATACGGGTTTCCCCATGACCCACCTGAAAATGAAGGCCCGGATCGACCCTGCCGCGATACGAACCATCCGGGGTTTCCTGAAAACAGGGCAGCATGACATTGTCCATGCCTTTAACGGGCGTGCCCTCTCCAACACGATGTTGGCTTCCACTGGAATTCCTGTCAGGCGCATCGGGTATTGCGGAACGATGGGCCATCTTAACCGATGGGATCCTTCCGCTTATCTGGCCATTCTGAACCCCCGTGTCGACAGGATTGTATGCCTGTCTCTTGCCGTTCAGAATTACCTCCGGTCCCTGGGTTTGCCTGGCGAGCGGCTTGTGCAAATCTACAAGGGACATGATCCTGCCTGGTTCACCGCGGCGCCACGGGTCGCCCTGCGGGAATTCGGGATTCCCGACGAGGCCATGGTCATTGGTTGTACGGCTAACACCCGGCCCATTAAGGGCGTCCCGGTCTTGATCGATGCCGTACGCCGACTGGCTCCGGATTTGCCCGTCCATCTCCTTTTAGTCGGGCAGAACAGGGATCATGAATTGCAGGGAATGTTGGGGAATAACGGGATCCGGGATCGAGTCCACCTGACGGGGTTCCGGATGGATGCTCCGGAATTGATGGGGGCCTGCGATTGTTTTGTCATGCCGACCCTGAAAAACGAGGGGTTGTCCAAGGCCGTGATGGAAGCCATGTGCATGGGCGTCCCCGCGATTGTCTCAGCCGTTGGCGGAATGGTGGAACTGGTGGAAAACGGCATCTCGGGCCAGATTGTGCCACCGGGTGATTCACAGGCCCTCTCTGATGCCATCAAGCGGTATGCCGACGAGCCATTCACGAGAAAATCCCATGGCCAAATGAGTCGGGATCGCATCCTTTCCCTGTTTTCCTTTCCGGTGATGGTCGACAGGACGATTCAACTTTACCAGTCCCTGCTGTAGGCCATTGATAATCTGGTCTGGAGTTTTGCCGGGCATTCTTCTATTGTTTGAAGCCTTTTATGAATTCCTTTCAGCATTATTCGATTTGCGGGTTTTTCTGGATGATGGCTCTGGTCTCCTTGTCAGGGTGTATCTCCCGCCCCCCTTCCGTTCCCGGCGCCCCCTTCCATATTGCCATGAAGAGCCCCACTCAGTTTGTGGTTAATGACACGGTCGTGGACAGTTCCCAACTGGTTAAGGTCTTGAAAAAGAACCGGGTGCCGACAATTGATCCCTTGGTAATTGAAATGAGCACCAGCATGCCCTTTGACACCATCAGGAGTCTCACTCAAAAGCTGGCGTCCGCGGGTTATAAGCCTATTTTTAAAAGTCCTCGCTATGTTGACGCCTCGACAAAGGCACCTGGCCAGCGCCCTGCTCCTTCAAGGATTCAGCGTCCCTGAGCGTCTGGCACGCACCATTCATGAATCCTCCCCCTAAATCTGACTCAGTGGAGAAAAGCCCGGCCCAGGCGGAGGACGTTGCCCCCCCATCAAACGGGGGACATTCGAAGGGCGCTACGTGCGCACTTGCCCTCGCAGCCCTGGGCGTTGTTTATGGCGATATCGGGACCAGCCCCCTCTATGCATTCCGCCTTTGTTTTAATGCGGCCACCCCCCCCACCGAGGCGGCCATTCTGGGAGTCCTTTCCCTTATCTTCTGGTCATTGGCGGGATTAATCTCCATCAAGTACCTGACGCTTGTTCTTCGTGCCGACAACAGGGGTGAAGGAGGGATCCTGGCGCTGATGGCACTCGTCCGGAAAGACAATCCGGTTTATGGATTGAGAAAAAGTTTCGTGATTGTGGCTTTGGGACTGTTCGGGGCGGCCTTGCTCTATGGTGATGGATTGATCACGCCCGCCATTTCGGTCCTCAGCGCCGTTGAAGGCTTGAATGTGGCATCCCCCCGATTCGCCTCGTATGTCATTCCGATCTCAGTAAGCATCCTGATCGTTCTATTCTGGGTTCAGAAACACGGAACTCATCGAGTCGGCTCGGTTTTTGGTCCAGTCATGCTGATCTGGTTTATTACCCTGGGCGTTCTCGGACTGCCTCATATTCTCCATACACCTCAGGTCTTGAATGCCATTAATCCTGAATATGCCATTCGCTTTTTTGTTGATCACAAGTTTCATGCCTTTGTGACCATGGGCACGATTTTCCTCTGCCTGACAGGCGGAGAGGATCTCTATCTGGACATGGGGCATTTCGGCCGTCTTCCCATGCGAATCGGCTGGTTTTCAATTGTACTCCCCTGCCTGCTCATTAACTACTTCGGGCAGGGGGCCTTTCTGATGGCACACGGCCAAGGACAAGCCGACACATCCAATCTGCTCTATCATCTTGCGCCGACCTGGGCGCTTTACCCGCTTGTGATCCTCGCCACCATGGCCACGGTCATCGCTTCGCAGGCCGTCATCTCGGGGGCTTATTCGCTCACGCGGCAGGCGATGCAACTTGGATTCTGTCCCCGGATGACGATCATCCACACCTCCGAGAGCACGATCGGTCAGGTCTATCTTCCGGCCGTCAACGGCATGCTCCTCGTCGGCACCCTCTCGCTTGTCATCGGCTTCCGGAATTCCGACAGCCTGGCCGGGGCATACGGATTGGCCGTTTCCATGACGATGCTGCTCACATCCGTCATGATGACGATCTTTATCCTCCGCCACTGGAAATGGCACCCTCTGCTAACCGCCCTGATCATGATCCCGATTTTCACTTTTGATATCACCTTCTTCACCTCCAACGTGCTCAAGCTCAAGGCGGGAGGCTGGGTCGGCATTGCCGTGGCCATCGCGATGTTCATTCTTATGACCACCTGGCACAAGGGGCGGCAGATCCTCGGGCGCAAACTCACGGACGAGAGCCTGCCCCTTCCCCTCTTCATTGAGGATGTAATTCGGACTAAACCCATCCGGGTGCCGGGCACCGCCGTGTTCCTGACAGGCGCCGTCAATATTGCCCCGCGCACCCTGCTTCACAACTATAAACATAACATGGTCCTCCATCGGGATATTGTCCTTCTGACACTCAAGAATGAGGAGCAACCCCGCATTCCGGAGGCAGAGCGGGTTCATATTGAGCGACTCGATGCGGGCTTTACGCTGATCTCGGCGCGTTACGGATTCAGCGAGAATCCGGACCTAACAGATCTATTAAGCCATATTCATATCGAAGGGTTGAACCTGACCCCAAGCAAAGTCACTTTTTTCCTGGGGCGCGAGACGTTGATTCTGGTTCCCAGGAAAAACATGCGCTCATGGCGCAAACAACTTTTTGCCTTCCTGTCTAAAAACTCCCGTGATGCCTCCAAGTTCTTCAACATTCCTCCAAACCGGGTTATTGAGGTGGGGATCCAGGTGGAATTATGAGCTCGGAAAATGCAAAACCCAAGTCCGCCGCGCTGGTGGGGCTATCTCTGGCGGCACTAGGCGTTGTTTATGGAGATATCGGAACCAGCCCTCTTTACTCCACCCGGGTCAGTTTCAGCCCCGGATGCGGGGTAGTCCCGACCGAAGCCAACATCCTTGGAATCATATCCATGATTCTCTGGTCGCTGGTCCTTCTCATCGCCGTTAAATATCTGGCGCTGGTGCTCCGCGCTGATAACCGGGGTGAAGGCGGAATTCTGGCACTTATGGCGTTGGTTAATCGCGACCGGAAACGCGGCGCCCGGACAATGGCGTTTGTCCTTCTCGGTCTGTTTGGCGCGTCCCTGCTTTATGGCGATGGTCTCATTACACCGGCGATTTCCGTGCTAAGCGCGGTGGAGGGGCTCAATATGGGGGCAATCTCATTCCCTCAAAGCAGCATCATCATCATTTCCCTTCTTGTCCTGATCGGACTCTTTTGGATGCAACGGCATGGAACCCAGACTGTGGGTTCCATTTTCGGGCCCGTCATGTTGCTCTGGTTTGCCTCCATCGCAGTCATTGGCCTGATTTCCATTGCTAAGGCTCCCGGCATTCTGGTGGCACTCAACCCCTGGTATGCCGTTGATTTCTTCATCCAGAACCGATGGCAGGCGTTCATTACCATGGGTGCCGTTTTTCTGGCCGTGACCGGCGGGGAGGCTCTATATGCCGACATGGGGCATTTTGGGGCAGGTCCGATCCGGCTGGGGTGGTTCACCCTTGTCCTGCCGGCTCTTTTCCTGAATTACTGTGGCCAGGGTGCGTGGATGCTTCATCAGCTCGGTGATCCGAAATGCATTACATGGATCCATGGACAGGCAGCCCTGAACCAGGACTTGATTGCCAACCTGTTTTACCGGAACGTCCCTCACTGGGCGCTTTACCCGATGGTGGCCCTGGCAACGCTGGCGACTGTCATCGCCTCCCAAGCCATTATTTCAGGAGCTTTCTCCCTGACGCGGCAGGCCATTCAGCTGGGCTATTGCCCCCGCCTCTCGATTATTCATACCTCAAAGGAGACCATTGGACAGGTGTATCTTCCTCTGGTCAACGCGTTGATGTTGATTGGAACGGTACTGCTTGTCCTTGGGTTCAAGAATTCCGACAGTCTGGCGGGAGCCTACGGCGTTGCGGTTTCTCTCACCATGCTAATCACAACCGTGTTCATGATCGCTGTCATGCGAAAACTCTGGCATTGGAACTGGGGGGTTGTCGGCCTCATTTCCATTCCATTTCTGGCCCTCGACTTGACCTTCTTCGGTTCTAATATTCTAAAAATCAAGGATGGCGGATGGGTGCCACTGGCGATTTCCGTCTGTTTCATTACAATGATGACCACCTGGCATAGGGGGCGGGAGTATCTGGCTCATCAAATGAAGGAAGCGGCACTTTCACTTGATGATTTTATTCAGGATGTGATGGCCACGAAACCCCTTCGGGTACCAGGCGTTGCCCTATTCCTGACAGGCAACCCGAACGGCGTCCCGAGGACCCTTCTTCACAATTTCAAGCACAACAAAATAGTGCACATGCAAAACGTGTTGGTCAGCGTTCAGACCGAAGATGTCCCGCGTGTTGCCGATGAAGAACGCACTCAGATCAAGGCTTTCCCGGGAGGATTCTACCAAATCATCATACGATACGGGTTCAGTGAAGACCCGGATTTGACATCCGCGCTGGGCAAAATTCAGATAGAGGGTCTTGATCTGAATCCGATGAAAATCACGTTCTTCCTCGGTCGCGAAACGCTGATCCTGACACCCAAGCCGAATTTGAGGCAGTGGCGCAAAACCCTGTTTGCCTATCTCTCTCGCAATGCGTGGGATGCATCCAAATTCTTCCGAATCCCCCCCAACCGGGTCATCGAAGTGGGGATTCAGGTGGAACTCTAACATCTACTTGCCGCTCGACACTCCCGCACCCCCTTGATTATGATGATCTTACTTTTACAAGGAGGATTAATCATGTCGCATTTCGTCACAATCGTCCGAGTCTTCACCCTGGTTTTGACTGTCCTTATCGCCGGTAGCGGCTGCAGCGCCTTCAGGGCATCTGTAAAGACCGAGGATGTTGGCACCGCGTCCGCCAAGCCAATGGATACGGGCTATGACTTCGGTGATCTGCGATGGCTCGGAGACAGCATCGGAACCGACCTGATGTCCTCCTCGTTACTTTCGCAGTCAGGCAGGAAACCCATTATTGTCGTCATGGGTATCGAGAACCGGACTGATGAGCACATCGACACCAAGGCCATCACCGACACGATTCGCACCAAGCTGATCAACAGCGGGAAGGCGGATTTCGTAAATGAAAGCCGGCGCGACTCGCTGCTCAAGGAGCAAGGTTTTCAGCTTTCGAACTGCACGCCCGAGACCCGCGCCATGATCGGCAGGCAGTTGGGCGCACGCTACATGCTCTCCGGATCCCTGATCAAGATAACCAAGGATACCCCGCGGCAGGTCCGGGTCTCGAAGCAGGAGCAGGTTTATTTCCAGCTCACCGCCGAGGTCACTGATCTTGAGACGAGTCTGATTGCCTGGACAACCCAGAAAGAACGCGTCCGCGGCGCCAGCAAGCCTTTGATCGGTTGGTAAATGGCGTCCCGGCGACCGAGGCGGACCCCATGGCAAGGAACACATATCGAACCGTTCTGCCTGTCGTGGCGGCCTTGGTGTATTGCGTCGGATGTGCCACGGTTCCCCTAAACGACGCCCGGTCGAATTTCAACTCCGGAGCCCTGGATGTTGCCGAGCGTGACCTGGCCTCACTCCCCCATAACGCCGACCGCGTTCTTTATCTCATGGAGCGGGGGATGATCCGGCACTTGCGCCATGACTACACCAACAGCACCCGGGATTGGCTTGAAGCCGTGCAGATCGAGAAGGATCTCGAGACCCATAGTGTCAGTAAGGCCGGGGCCAGCATGATTGTGAATGATTCGCTTCTGAGCTTCAGGGGGTATCCCTACGAACGAACTTATCTTCATGTCTACCTCGCCAAAAACTACCTGGCACGCGGATTATGGGAGGATGCTGCCGTTGAGGCCCGTGGCATTATCCGGCGGCTCCAAAGACTGGATGGCTTTCCTGACGATGCCCTTAGCCACTATATCACGGGATTTTGCCTTGAGCTGTGCGGGGATGACAGTAATGCAACCATGCAATACAGGGAGACAGCAAAACTGGCTCCCAACCTTGGACTCGATGAAAAAACGGGGCGGTTCACAGCCTCCACAGGTTCAGGCACCAATGCCTCCCCCCCCTCCCCCCAAAACGGCGCGGAGTTGGTTTGCTTCATTGATTTTGACGGCCATGGCGGCATGGTCCCGGAGCTCGCCGAGATCTATGTGGATGGCAAGCTGCTTGGCACGACCCGCACCCTCTCCAATCTTGCGAGCCTGGAGTCAGCCAGTCGCCAACGCATGGAGGCCCGCCGTGCCGCCAAAACCCTCACTCGTATTGCGCTAAAGGAATCCGTCTCCCTGTACGCTTCATCAAAAAACAATGACCTGGGGGGATTGGTGTGGCTCCTCTTGTTTTCAATGGAAAAAGAAGATACCCGCCGCTGGGAGACTCTACCTTCTAAAATGGCGGTTGCCCGCGTTGCCTGTCCAGAGACCCTGACGGAATTCGAGGTCGTCTTTAAGAGTTATTCAGGGGCTCCTGTCAGTCGCATGACAGTCAAGGCACCCATTGTGAAAAAAGACAGGATCTTTGTCTCCCTTTGCCGGGATCACCCCTGATATGGGGGTGATGACAGGGCTACATCAATATCTTGCTGAATACCAGGTAGAGTATTGCGGCCGCGAGAATCAGCATGAAGACGGCCTTGTTCCGCTGGACACGGCGTTCCTGGCGAAGGGGGCGGACAGAATGAAGGCTTCCGCTTCCAAAATAGGTCGCGAACCGCTGATCCGGAAGCGCCTTGGGCAATGGGATATTTTCGATGCCTTCCGCCACCGGTGGCGGAACCTTGTACGATGCCAGATCGTCGCCCCCCGGTTCAGGAGGCGCACCCGTGCGGGAAACCGGAATATCCCGCAATCCCGTGTCGCTCGATACGCGACGTAATTTGCGTGCCACTTGATCCGGGTCAGACACCTCAACGGCGCGTGAAATTCCCTTTATGTCACTCTCAACGCGGGCAAGTTCCCGCTGGAGAGCATCGAGCTTCTCCTGAAGACGCGGATTCGTTCTGGAAGTCCGCCGCATGGTGGGTTAACGCCCCTTGATAAGCAACAGGATCACGGCCACCAGAATGGCGGCAATCAAGGGGAGGCTGGCCGCAAAACCGACCTTGAACCAGTGGCCAAACCCTTTTGATTCAGCAAAATCATCTCCCGCTTCAGGAGTCGATTTCAAGCGCTGCTCATCAAAAAGTTTGACGGGGCCGCCGACGGCCTCAACGGTTGCCTGGGCCTTCACAAATTCGTTCCGGATAGAATCAATACGGGCAACCGCCTTGTTCAATTCATCGCGGAATGACTCGTCCGCCCACTCTGTATCATTGATCTTTTGAAGTTCGTCGAGCGCTGCATTGAACCGTTCCCGCGTGGTCCAGTATATTTCAACTTGTCGGGCGGCATGTTCACCCATCTTCTGGAGAGATACCATGCTCTCGGTGAGGCGATCGATCATTTCCTGCTTGCCGCGTTCATACTGGTCCTGCTTTTCCAGCATGTCTTCCAGCATGTGCTTTTCCCGCTCCATTTCGCCCTGCTTCTGCTTCAACCTTTCGATATGAAGCTTCGCCGACGCCATCTGGGTATTCACTTCTTCGCGATGGCGGGCCATCCTGGTGAGATTGAGGTCGGAAATTGGCCGGACCGGCATATCGTCCGATTTAATATTGACGACACCCTCCGCTCCACCGCCGAGTGTTGCAGTCTTAATGGCGCCCCGCCGTTGTCCCAGATCATCATCAAAGAAATCAGTGCCCATAACTATCGCCTCCTAAAAGCTTTAAACTACCACCCCACCCCTGTGTGATTCAAGCCCGTCTTATTCCGCATCCTTTTCAGGAACAAGCAATATCTGTCCGATGCGGACATCCTCGGGTTTCCTCAGGACAGTCCGGTTCGCCTCATAAATCTCGCGCCATCGTCCTTCCGTTCCGTAAATCCGATCCGAGATCTTCCGAAGAGTGTCCCCCTTCTCCACACGAACCTTTTTCCCGGCGGACCGGAGGGGGGGAACCGGAAGCCCCTTCTCGTCCAGCACCCGGGATGCCTCATCGCCGGAGAGGGCAAGCTTATGACGCAACGTGCTGAGCGATGCCCGTAAATGAGACGCCTGGGCCTCCAGATTTGCGGCTTTTATCTTCAACGCTGAATTTTCGCTCTCAACCTCACCCATCCGTTTGAGAATAGCCGCTTCATTCGTGAAAACCTTGCCCACGTATGCCAATTGCGCGGCACGGATACGGGATTCGATCATGGCCCGTTTTTCAGTGTCCGGCCGCAATGCAAGGTACCGATGGTAATGATAAAGGGCCTCGGGAGCATTCCCGCCCTCCTCGTCGTGGAGAAATGCCAGTGCCAGGTGGGCGCGAGCAATTTTGGGATTCTGATCCAGAAGGCCCTGATACGTCAACCGGGCTCCCTGAAGATTGCCGGCCTTTTCCAATTCCCGCGCCTTTTTCATCGCGGGATGATCCCGCTCCGCTTCATCCGATATGGCGGTTTGCCTGTCACAGCCAATGCCGCAGGCCATGATCATCGCAAACAATGCTGGAAGTAAGCCCTTCATTTAACCTTGATCAAGACCTCCCGGGCTGCCGCAATCACCTCGTCGGTGGATATCCCGTTCATGCATTCAACTTCAGGAAACTTGCAGACTCTATCAAAACAGGGGCGGCACGCCACCTTTGTTGTGATCACCCGGTGCCCGGCCCCGTAGGGACCGGTCCGGTGCGGATCAGTAGGACCGAACATCGTGACCACGGGAATCCCCAATGCGGCCGCCATATGAAGTGGCCCGGAATCGTTCACCACAACAAGGTTCATTCGCAAGAACCACCCCCCCATTTCAACCAAGCTAGTCTTCCCGGCAAGGTTTACCACCGTGCCTTGGCCGCTTTCGGCCAGTAACTCTGACCGAAGCCCCTCGCACACACCATGATCGGTCTTACTGCCGAACAGAAATATCGAGGCGCCAAACTCCTGTCGCAGTACCCGGGCGGTTTGAAGGAAGTTTCCGACCGGCCAGTTCTTATTTTCACGCCGCGACACAGGCACGATTGCCACCCGCGGAGCGGGTGCATCGACCGCCTGTTCAGGAAATACGACAGGGAAGGCCACCGGAAGCAAAGGCAAGCCAAGATAACGAACCACATCCAGATTTTCGTCCACGGCATGCCGGTTCTTGTCCCGGCGGGCGGCAACGGCATCGTAGAACAATCGGGCACCCTCCCGCTGAAACGACGGACCGATCGTTTTGTCACCCCTCGCCAGGCGCGCGACAATCGCGCTCTTCAACAAGCCCTGGAGGTCAATCACCATATCGTATTTCCGGGACCGGAGTTTCCTGATAAATGCTCGTCCCCGGGGCAGGAGCTCACGGCGCGGAAAGGGAATCACCTCGGAGACAATCGGGATACAGCTCACAAGTTCCACGTATTCAGGCTGGGTTACCCAGTCGATTTCTGCATCCAGGGCCACCTTCAGGTTGTTTACAGTCGGCAAAGCATGAAAGATATCCCCGAAGGAGCTAAGTTTTATGACCAAAATGCGCTTACGGGAACTCATGATAATTTCCTATACATCGATGATCGGGCCTTTCCCTGGTGGCGGGGATCGTGTCTGGACAGGCTCGGAATAGGTCTCCCCTGCGGGCGGGTGCTTCGCCCGCTTGATCCTTGTCCGGTTAACACCCAATATCATGCTGAGCAGACTGATCAGCAGGGACGCCCCCATCGCCGACCAGAATCCCGCGACATGAAACCCAGGCACGAGCCTGGCGGTCAGCATCAAGAGCAAGGCATTGATTATCAACAACATGAACCCTAGAGTCATCAACACAAGGGGCAACGCTACGGCAACCAGTATCGGTTTTACAAGGGCATTCAAGATGCCAAGAATCATGGCCGCCACCAGCAGACTCTGCCAATCATCACACTGGGTGCCGGGAACAAGGGTGGTGGCGACCCCGACCGCGACGGCCATCAGGATCCATCGGGTCAATAGCCCCCACAGCCGCTGCCCTGCATTTTGTATGGGGTCAGGATTCATCATGATGGCTCCGTCTCGCCTGCTTCTTGGCGGAATGCTGGCGCTTATCTTGCAGCATATGCTCCTTCTGGCGCCGTGACCGTCGCCGTTTTTGGCGGCGGATTTTCTCCACGGCCTGCTGCCGCGCACTCTTCTGGCCGAGGATCCGCTCCTCAAGTTTCTCACACAATTCACGTCGCGCCATGAACCGGTTCAACTCGCGGGATCGTTCCCGCTGGCACTTGATTTCGATTCCACTGGTCAGGTGCCGGATGTAGACGCAGGAGGATGTCTTGTTCAGTTTTTGTCCGCCAGATCCTGCACCAAGGACGAATTTCTCAACAAGATCCTGTTCCCGGACACCGAGTCGGGCCATCCTCTCCTCAAGCGCCTGCCGCTTTTCTGTCGTGACGTAAACTTCAGACATATTGAGGATCCATGAATTTGGAGAGGTAATGCTCCAGCTCCCGACCGTATTCCGTGTCCTTGCCCATGTGGACGAGCTGTTTATGAACATGGACAAGACCATCAGGGCCCGAATCCACCTCGCTTACCGATGAAAACCTGCGCCCGGGATCCGGCACCAGCATGCGTCGCAGGGTGTGGACAAATCGCTCGTTCCGGCTGACATAGGGAGGGAGGTACTCGTGCAGGCGGTCTGACAATCTCAGTTTGACCTGCAGCATGTCATCCTCATTCATGGCGGGATCGCACACCGGGGCGCCCCTGAGCATTTCAAGGCACACCAGTCCGGCGCTGAAAATGTCAGATTGCACCAGGGGTGACTGCCGGCGGTGAATCTCAGGCGCCATGTAGATCGGGGTGCCTAGCAACCATGATGATTTTTCGCCTGTTGAAACGGCTCGCCCGAAATCCACCAGTTTCACATAGCCCAGGCGGTCAATCATGACGTTGCCCGGCTTCACGTCGCAATGAAGGAATCCCACCGTGTTCAAGGCCTCCAGCCCGCGCAGCATCATCCGCATGATGTAGATAGCGACCCCGGGCTGGATGCACATTCTGGGGCCCTCAAGCCTGAAAATGACGTCCGTAAACCTCGCCCACTCCTCACGGGTGCTCCTCATACGAGCCTTATCCAAATGTACACCATCGAGGAAGACCTTCAGGTCAAGCCCGTCAATGGCTTCCATCTGAAGATAGCCGATCCCGTAGGTTTCCTCGTACGAGTCACGTGACACAAGGTTCGGACTCTGCATTGCCTGAAGACGCGAGGTCTGGACCGCAATCCTTCCCATGTCGGTCCAATAGAGTTCCGGTGAGGGGTAATTTGTCGGGGCAAAAAGCTTGATCGCATGCCGTGTAACGCATCCCCTTGCCCCCTGCCGAAGCCCGAGGAAAACAATACCCTGCCGTCCACGCCCAAGTTCCCTTAAGAATTGGTATGCAACCGGATAATAGAGGGCGCGTGCCCGGATAATGGCGTCATAATTCTCGGCCAATTCCAGCGAAGACATGCGCGTGGCAGCCCCGGGCTGCTGGCGGACCAGCCGCCCTGCATCCGGCGGGATCTCAAGGACTGTCTCCGCCATGTCATTTTCAGGCATATCGTCACCTCTATTCCGATGGATTCTCGTGCCCCGTGCTACATGGGCAGGGGCATCGGCGACCTAAGCCTTCCGCTTGCGGGGCGACTTGATCGTTCCGCTCAGGTTGGGAAATTTGACCTTCGGTGCGTGGCGGTGAAATTCCTGAATACTGCAGACTTCAATCCGTTTTGATTCCTTCATGGCCTCAAGCCCGGTAACCGCGGCCCTCAATCCATGGATTGTCGTGGT
The DNA here is from genome assembly GCA_964568965.1 of uncultured Verrucomicrobiota bacterium. Taxonomy (GTDB): domain Bacteria; phylum Verrucomicrobiota; class Kiritimatiellia; order CAIKKV01; family CAITUY01; genus JAABPW01. Next base: position 19,590 of record CAZMSS010000003.1, read on the forward strand.
GATCGGGATCCCCCGGATCACGGCATGGGAACGCATTTTAACCTCGTCGATCCGGGGAATCGGTCCGCTTGAAGGCGTATTGATGATCCATGTCACCTGCTTTTCCTCAATCAGGTCAATCACGTTCGGCCGTCCATCCGCTATCCTGAACAACGCCTGGCTCTTGATCCCGTTGTTCCGCAACAGTGTGCTCGTTCCCACCGTTGCGAAAACAGAAAATCCCAGCTCTGTCAGTCGCTTAGCCAGTGGAAGCACGTCATCCTTGTCCTCGTCCCGGATACTGAGGAACACATTGCCGGAAAGCGGCAACGGGTTCCCAGCGGCGATCTGGCTTTTCAGGAAGGCCATGCCGCCTGAGGAGTCGATGCCCATCACCTCTCCGGTGGATTTCATTTCCGGGGTCAGGATGACATCCACACCGGGGAACCGGGCAAACGGGAAAACGGCTTCTTTCACGGAATAATGCTTCGGGATGATTTCAGTCGTGAAATTCATCTCCTTCAGCGTGAAGCCGGCCATGGCCAGAGAGGCCAGTTTCGCGAGCGGAACCCCGATGGCCTTACTGACAAAGGGAACCGTCCGGGAGGCGCGCGGATTGACTTCCAGCACGTAAACAGTCCCGTCCTTGATCGCGTACTGAACATTCATGAGGCCGCACACCTTGAGTTCCTTGGCCATCAGCAAGGTACAGCGGCGGATCTCTGTCTTGACCGCATCGGTCAGGGTGGGTGGCGGTATCGTGCAAGCGCTGTCGCCTGAATGAATCCCAGCCAGCTCCACATGTTCCATGATCGAGCCGATCACGGAGGTCTCCCCGTCTGAAATGCAGTCAACATCCACCTCGACCGCATTTTCAAGGTATCGGTCAACGAGGACAGGGCGCGTCGGGGATACTTCCACGGACTCGGTCATGTATTTATGCAACATCTCCCGGTTATACACGATCACCATGGCCCGCCCGCCAAGCACGAAGGAGGGCCGCATCAGCACGGGGTATCCGATACGGTTGGCGACTTTCTCGGCCTCCTCGATCGTAGTGGCCATGCCGTTCTCGGGCTGTTTCAGGTTCAGCCGCTTGAGCATCGCCGCAAACAGATCACGGTCCTCTGCCACTTCGATACTGGCCGGCTTGGTGCCGATGATATTGACGCCGTTGGCCTCAAGATCCTTTGCCAGGTTGAGCGGGGTCTGTCCCCCAAACTGGACAATCGCACCCCAGCATTTTTCGCGCTGGTAGATATTCAACACGTCTTCCAAGGTCAGCGGTTCGAAATAGAGGCGGTCGCTGGTATCGTAATCCGTGGACACGGTCTCGGGATTACTATTGACCATGATCGTCTCAAACCCGGCCTCATGGAGGGCGAAAGCGGCGTGAACGCAACAATAGTCAAATTCAATCCCCTGCCCGATCCGGTTCGGGCCCCCGCCCAGAATCATTACCTTTTTCTTGTCCGAGGGACGGCTTTCATCCACATCCCCGTACGTGGAATAGAAATAAGGGGTAAAGGCGGTGAACTCCGCCGCGCAGGTATCGACCAGCCCGTAAACCGGCAGCAGTTTCTGCTCCTCTCGCGCCTTGCGGACCTCGGCTTCCTTGCACCCGAGCAAGTGAGCGATCTGCCGGTCGGAATAGCCCATCTCCTTGATCTGGCGGAACAGGGCGGGATCCTTCTGAAGGCCGGCCAGAGTTTTGGCGGACTTGATTTCACCCTCATACGCGACCAATTCCTCCATGTGGCGAAGGAACCAGGGGTCAATCCCGGAGAGCTTCTGGATTTTCTCAACACTCCACCCGCGCCTGAAGGCGGCGTGGATTACAAAAATCCGAACGGAATTGGGCCGTACAATTTCCTTGGCCATCAGCTCATCGGTCATGGCATCAAAGGGCCCATCCTTGCCATCCGCCCCGAATCCAGCGCGACCGATTTCCAGGGAGCGGCAGGCCTTCTGAAAGGATTGCTTGAAAGTCTTGCCGATGCTCATCGCCTCGCCCACCGACTTCATTTGGGTGCCCAGCGTGCTGTTGACGCCAGGGAACTTCTCGAAGGCAAACCGGGGCATCTTGGTGACCACATAATCGATGGCCGGCTCGAAACAGGCCGGCGTCTCGCGCGTGATGTCGTTCCGGAGCTCGTCGAGCGTATACCCCACGGCCAGCTTGGCGGCGATTTTGGCGATCGGGAATCCCGTCGCCTTGGAAGCCAGCGCGCTGGAACGAGACACCCGCGGATTCATCTCGATGATGATCATGCGCCCGTTTTCAGGGTTCAATGCCCACTGGACATTGGATCCGCCCGTATCAACCCCGATTTCCCGCATCACGGCAATTGAGCCGTCACGCATAATCTGGTATTCGCGGTCCGTCAGCGTTTGGGCAGGGGCCACGGTTATGCTGTCGCCGGTATGGACCCCCATCGGATCAAGGTTCTCGATCGAACAGATGATGACGACATTGTCCTTGTGGTCGCGCATCACCTCCAGCTCGAATTCCTTCCAGCCGAGCACGGACTCCTCGATCAGGACCTCGGAGGTGGGACTGTAGAACAGTCCACGCTTCACGATTTCCTCAAATTCCGCCTCATCCCAGGCAATTCCGCCACCGGTCCCCCCCAGGGTGAATCCAGGCCGGATCACCACCGGGTAGCGCCCGATATGTTTCTGCACCGCCTGCGCTTCCTCCAGGGTATGGGCCGACCCGCTGACCGGCAGATCCAGCCCGATCTTCTGCATGGCGGCTTTGAAGAGGGCACGGTCCTCCGCCTTGCGGATGGATTCGGCTTTTGCGCCAATCATTTCCACGCCGTAACGCTTCAAGATGCCGCGATCATGCAGCTCGATTCCCAGATTCAAAGCCGTCTGTCCGCCCAGGGTGGGCAGGATGGCGTCCGGACGCTCGCGGCGGATGATTTCCTCGAGCATGGCGGGCGTCAGGGGCTCTATGTAAGTCCGGTCGGCAAACTCGGGATCGGTCATGATGGTGGCGGGGTTGCTGTTGACCAGCACCACCTCATACCCCTCCTCCTTGAGAGATTTGCAGGCCTGGACCCCCGAATAGTCAAACTCGCAGGCCTGTCCGATAATGATCGGCCCCGAGCCGATCAACATGATCTTCTTGATGTCAGTTCGTTTTGGCATAGCGTCGTAAGATACTGTGTGTTTTTGCGTTTCTCTAGACTTTTTTTGGCTTCCGGGCATCCTGTTTTCCGCGGACTTTCAAGGCGGCCGCCACAAAGTCGCGAAACAACGGATGAGCCTTGAGCGCGGTGGACTGGAACTCGGGATGGAACTGGCAAGCCACAAACCAGGGATGGTCCTTCAACTCCACAATCTCAACAAGGTCCCGTCCCGGGCAGACTCCGGAAAACACAAGGCCCTGTTTTGCAAGCTGGTCCCGATACTGGTTATTGAACTCATAGCGGTGCCGGTGGCGCTCATTGATGTCCCTCACGCCATAGGCCTGGCCCGCTTTGGTGCCCTCCGTAACCGTGCAGGGGAATGCCCCCAACCGCATGGTGCCTCCCTTTGCGGTGACATGCTTCTGTTCCAGCATCATATCAATGACAGGAAAGGCCGTTTCGGGGTTGAACTCCGTGCTGTTTGCGTTTTTCATTCCGCATACATTGCGGGCAAATTCAATCGTTGCGCATTGCATGCCGAGGCATATTCCGAAAAACGGGATCTTATTGGTCCGGGCATATTCCACCGTCTTGATCTTTCCCTCAATGCCGCGGTCACCGAATCCGCCCGGGACGAGAATGCCGGACACACCCTTCAGGAGGGCTTCAGCCCCCGATTTCTCAATATCCTCGGATTCCACCATCCGGACCTCGACCTTGACGCTGCTGGCTATGCCGCCATGGGTCAGGGATTCGTAGATGCTCTTGTAGGCATCCTTGAGGCTGATGTATTTCCCGACCACCGCGATTTCCACCACGCCATTTGCGGGATTAATCAGCGTGTTGACCATGGCCTTCCAGTCGTCCAGCTTCAGCGAGTTGACATGAAGGTTCAGCAGTTCCAGGATGTACACATCCACATCCTGACGCGCCAGCTCCAATGGAACCTCGTAGATGGAATGCTCAACATCCTTCTCCTCGATCACCTTGTTGAGGTCCACATCGCAGAACAATGCCAACTTCTCCTTATGCTCATCCGTCATGGGATGTTCGCAGCGGCAGATCAGGATATCCGGAATGATGCCGATCGTGCGCAGGATGCCCACCGACTGCTGGGACGGCTTGGTCTTCATTTCGCCGGCGGCCTTGATATAAGGCACCAGCGTGAGGTGGATGAACAAACCGTTCTGGCGCCCAATTTCATGGCGGAATTGGCGGATCGCCTCGAGGAACGGAAGCGACTCGATGTCGCCCGCCGTGCCGCCGATTTCCGTTATGGCGATATCAACATCCTCCGCATCCAGGGACCGGATGGCCGCCTTGATTTCATCCGTGATATGGGGAATCACCTGGACGGTTTTGCCGAGGTACCCCCCTTCCCGCTCACGGCAGATCACCGAGCGATAGATGCTGCCCGAGGTGTAATTGCTGTTCCGGTTGCAGGTAACGCCCCCGAACCGTTCATAATGCCCCAGGTCCAGGTCGGTCTCCGCCCCGTCCACGGTGACGTACACCTCGCCATGCTGATACGGCGACATCGTGCCCGGATCGACATTGAGGTATGGGTCAAGCTTCTGCATCTTGACGCGATACCCTCGCCGTTCCAACAAAAGAGCTACAGAGGCCGCGGTCAGGCCCTTCCCCAATGACGAGACCACGCCGCCGGTTACGAAAATATGCCGAGTGGGTCCGTTCCGATTAGCCATCAGTGATTCCCTTTCGCATCGAGATTAAGAAGCATATTGTTGTTTTCGAGGGCATCCTTCCCCTGCATCCGGCTGATATCGACCGGATAGTTCCCGGAGAAACAGGCGGTGCAGTAATCCGGGGCATTCGGGAAGGGGGACAACAGCCCCTCGATACTGAGATAGCCCAGGCTGTCAGCCCCTGTAAAGGCACACACCTCATCATGGGAATGCACGCCCGCAATGAGTTCTTGCTTGGATGCAAAATCGATCCCGAAGAAGCAGGGATTGATGGTTGGCGGGCAGGAGATCCGCAGGTGGATTTCCTTCGCCCCGGCCTCGCGCAGAGCCATCACGCGCCGGCGCGAAGTGGTGCCCCGGATGATTGAGTCGTCCACGACGACCACGCGCTTGCCGCGCACGACGTCGGCCACTACCGCAAGCTTCATGTCCACGCTACGCGCCCGCTGGTCGGAATCGGGCATGATAAAGGTCCGTCCGACATAGTGGTTTCGCATGAACCCGAAATCGAGGGGAATGCCGCTTTGCCGTGAAAATCCAAGCGCCGCTGAATTCCCGCTGTCTGGAACCGCCGTGACAATGTCGGCTTCCACAGGGTGCTCCTGCGCCAGGCGCATGCCCAGCTTGACGCGGACCGAGTGCACGCTCTGCCCGAACACATTGCTGTCGGGGCGGGCGAAATAGACATGCTCAAAGACGCATTGTGAAAAGCTTTTGTTTTCCTTCTCTGCAAACCAGGTGCTCCGGATACCGGTCGAATCCACCACCACCAGCTCGCCGGGCTCGACATCCCGGACGAATTCCGCCCCGATCTGGGTCAGGGCACAGGTCTCACTGGAGAACACGTAGCCGTTGCCCAGTTTTCCGATGGACAGCGGCTTGAAGCCCAGCGGGTCCCTCGCCGCCATCACGCAATCCTTGGTCATCAGAAGAAATGCAAACGCACCCTTCAACTCAGCCAGGGCACGGGCCACCCGGCGGGGACGGTTACGATACATCGGGTCGGCCAGGAGGTGAATCAGCACTTCGCTGTCCGTGCTGGTCTGGAATATGGCACCCGACTGCTGGTACATGTTGCGCAGCGCCCGGGCATTCACCAGGTTTCCGTTATGAGCGATGGCCCAGATGCCGTCACTGCACTCCACCACGAGTGGCTGCACGTTTTGGATACGTGAGGCACCGGTGGTCGAATAACGGACATGTCCGATTCCGAGATGGCCAGCCATGCCGCGGAGAACGTCCGTCGAAAAGACGTCGTTAACCTCCCCCACCCCCTTGGATGACTTGACCTGGGTCCCGTCAGAAACAACAATGCCTGCCCCCTCCTGCCCCCTGTGCTGCAGAGAAAAAAGCCCGGCATGAATTAACAACGCGACGTCGGGAATGCCGAAAACGCCGAAGATTCCGCAAGATTCACGAGGATAATCAAAGTCTGTAACATGATTCACGTGTACACCTCCACACCGGGGTAACTGAATTAGCGTGTTGGAGGGGGAAAAGCAAGATTAAACCGGGAAATTTACCCGGAAAAGTTGGTCACAAAAAGAACGGGACGCCCCTGAGGGCGTCCCGTTCATAAGGTCATCAACCCGGGGGCTTAAACCAGGCCCTGGTCGATCATCGCGTCGGCAACCTTGACGAAGCCGGCGATATTGGCGCCCAGGACGTAGTTACCCGCGTCGCCGTATTCCTCCGACGCCGCGTAGGCGTTGGCATGAATCGACTTCATGATGCCGTTCAGCTTCTGGTCGACTTCCTCGCGAGACCAGGACAGGCGCATGGAGTTCTGGGACATTTCCAGTCCCGAGGTCGCCACGCCACCGGCGTTGGCCGCCTTGCCCGGTCCGTACATGATTTTGGCCTTGAGGAACACTTCAACTCCGTCCGGGTCGGTCGGCATGTTGGCGCCTTCCGCCACCAGCTTGCAACCGTTTTTGACAAGTGTCTTCGCATCAGACCCCGAGATCTCATTCTGGGTGGCCGACGGGAAGGCGCAGTCGCACTTGATGCTCCACGGACGCTCGCCATCCTTATATTGGCAGCCGAACTTGTCGGCGTAATCCTTGATGCGGCCGCGTTTGACGTTTTTCAACTCCATGATGAACGCCAGCTTCTCGGCGGTGATGCCGGTCGGATCGAAGATGGTGCCGTTCGAATCCGAAACCGACACGCACTTGCCGCCCAACTGGTTGACCTTCTCAATGGTGTACTGCGCCACGTTGCCGGACCCCGACACGGTGCAGACTTTGCCCTTCATCGAGTCGCCACGCTTGGCCAGCATCTCCTGGGCGAAATACACGGCGCCGTAACCGGTCGCCTCGGGACGGATCAGGGATCCACCCCACTTCAGCCCTTTGCCCGTTAACACGCCCGTGAACTCGTTCGTGATGCGCTTGTACTGGCCGAACATATAGCCGATTTCACGCCCGCCCACCCCGATATCGCCGGCCGGGACATCCGTGTCCGCGCCGATGTGGCGGTAAAGCTCAGTGATGAAGGACTGGCAGAAACGCATCACCTCAGCATCGGTCTTCCCCTTGGGATCAAAATCAGTGCCGCCTTTGCCGCCACCCATCGGGAGCGTGGTCAGCGAGTTCTTGAAGATCTGCTCAAAGCCCAGGAACTTGATAATGCCCAGGTTGACGGAGGGGTGGAAACGCAGTCCTCCCTTGTAGGGCCCGATGGCACTGTTGAACTGGACGCGGAAGCCGCGGTTGACCTGGAAACGCCCCTTGTCATCCTGCCAGGGCACGCGGAACATGATCACCCGCTCGGGCTCCACAATGCGCTCCAGGATCGCATGATCCTGATACTTCTTGTGGCGTTCAACCACGGGGGCGACGGACTCCATCACCTCGGTGACGGCCTGAATAAATTCCACCTGCTCGGAATTCTTACGCTTCGTCTGCTCCAACACGCTTTCCACATACTTGTTCATCGAGAATCTCCTTTTGGTTTATACGGCATAGACTTGCCGCAATATATTTGCTTTTATGAGTTGATTGCAAAGAGAATACTCTCTCAAGGGATGTAATTCTAACGGCATATTTGCCGTATACTAATTCGAAGCCCATGAGGAACAGGGGGATTGATGACGAAAAAAGAAAAGACCCGCTTGGCAATCTTGAAGATTTTGAATGAAACCTCGAACCCGATCGGGGCGGCAAAAATCCGTGGAGCGCTGTTGTCGTCGGGAATGGACGTACAACCCCGGACCATCCGGTTCCACCTGCTCGACCTCGACCGGGCGGGCCTCACAACCCAGGCGAGCCGCCGGACGGGGCGCCTGATCACGGACAGGGGGCGGGAGGAATTGTCACACGCCAACATTGTGGACAAGGTCGGGGTGGTCGCCTCGAGGGTGGACAACCTCTCCTACCGGATGTCGTACCGCCCTTCCCTGAGAACCGGGACCGTGGTAATCAACATCTCGCTGATCCAGCCCGAGCACTTGTCGCGTGCCCTGAACGAGATGAAACTGGTATTCCGCCATAATCTTGCCATCAGTTCCCGCATCATGATTGCCCGGCCCGGCGAAGCCATTGCAGGGACAATTGCCCCCCCGAACTTCATATCCATCGGCACGGTCTGCAGCGTGACGGTGAGCGGAGCGCTCCTCCACGAAGGCATCCCCGTCAAGGCCCGGTTCAGCGGGTTGCTTGAGGTGCGCAACCGAATCCCTATTCGCTTTGTTGAGCTGATTGAATACGGGGGAACAACGCTTGATCCCCTGGAGATTTTCATCCAGGCCAACATGACCCGGGTCCGCGATGTGATCCTGACCGGCAACGGGATCCTCTGCGCCGGCTTCCGGGAGATTCCCACCGCCGCCCTGGAGGACGTGAGGGGGATAGTCAGTAAGATGCGCAATATGGGTTTAGGCGGAATCCTCGAACTGGGGCAGCCCAATCAGCCGGTTCTCGGGGTTCCTGTCTCGGAGGGGCATGCCGGACTGATTGTCTACGGGGGACTGAACCCCATCGCCCTTCTGCGTGAATCGGGGCTCCCCGTAATCATCAAATCCATGGCCGGTCTTGAGAACTACTCGTCTCTCAAGACTATTGAGGAGTACCAGCGCCGGCGCCCTTGAGATACCCGGCGATGCCCGCGGCAGCCTGGCGCCCATCCTTCATCGCCCTGACCACCAGTGAGGCGCCATGAGTCATATCTCCCGCGACGAAAATTCCGGGGATGCTCGTCATGTTTGTCGCATCACGCGAGATCGCGCCGCTGGGTTCAGTTTTGATGCCCAGATCCTCAACCAGTTTGTTTCGTCCGGGCCCCGTAAAGCCCATTGCCAGAAGAACCAGGTCCGCCTCAATGGTGAATTCAGACCCCGCCTTTTCCTTCATCACGGGACGCGCTCCCGGCGCCGGAGTTACCCACTCGACCTCAACACAGCGGACAGACTTCACAACCCCGTTCTGCCCCTGGATGTCCTTGGTGGCCACGCTCCAGCGGCGCGCGCCGCCTTCCTTGTGGCTGCTGGAAACGCGAAGCATGCTCGGCCAGCGCGGCCAGGGAGTTGACGCTGCGCGAGTGGGCGGCGGTTCGGGCAGAATCTCAACCTGACTTACCTGAGTTGCGCCCTGACGGATGGAGGTGCCAACGCAATCCGACCCCGTATCGCCACCGCCGATAACCAAAACCTTTTTCCCCGTTGCCAGTATTTCCGTGGCAGGATCCAGCTTCTCATTTCCCAGACGGCGGTTCTGCTGGATCAGGAAATCCATCGCAAAATGAATTCCCTTCAAGTCCCGTCCCGGCACCTTGAGGTCGCGGGGTTCGCGGGCACCACCGGAGAGGCAGACGGCGTCAAAACGGTTCTTCAGGTAGTGATAGGAGATGTCCTCCCCGACCCACACGTTATTCTCGAACACAACGCCTTCCGCTTCCATCAGGCGGATGCGGCGGTCCACCACCCATTTCGCAAGCTTGAATTCCGGGATGCCATACCGGAGGATCCCGCCCGGCTTTTCGGCCGCATCATACACCACAACCCCGTAACCGGCATGGTTCAAGGTGTCGGCTACGGTCAACCCCGCGGGGCCGGACCCGATCACGGCGACCCGTTGATCGAGGCGTTTCCCAGGCGGCCTCGGCTTCATGTATCCCAGTTCGAATCCCTTTTCGATAATCTCCAGTTCGATCTGGCGGATCGAAACCGGATCCTTGTTGATCCCCAGCACGCAGGACCCCTCGCAGACGGCCGGACAGATCCTGCCGGTGAATTCCGGAAAGTTATCCGTCGCCAGCAAGATCTCCAGCGCCTCTTTCCAGCGCCCTTGGTAAACGTGCTCGTTCCACTCAGGAATAACATTTCCGAGGGGGCATCCGCAGCCGAAGCAGAAGGGCGTGCCGCAATCCATGCACCGTGCCGCCTGCTCCCGGACATCCTTGTCGGCTGGCCGCAGTTCGACGGGGTTGAAATCCTTAACACGTTCCGCCACGGGCCGGTAGGGCGCATCGTGACGGTCATATTCCATAAACCCTGTGATCTTACCCATGGACCACCTCCGCTCTTTCGGTGGCTTCATCTTCCCTCATCATTTGCCCCAGCACGCGACGATATTCCATCGGGAAGACCTTGATGAAATACGGGAGGTGATTCTCCCAGTCGGCCAGGATCCTGGCGGCCTTGCGGCTGCCTGTGTAACGAACATGTTTTTCCAAAAGCCCCCTCAATTCGACCTTGTCGCGTTCGCTGGCCACCAGTTCGAGGTCAACCATGTCCAGGTTGCAGCGGGCATCGAAATTCCGACCTTCGTCATAGATGAAGGCAAACCCGCCGCTCATCCCGGCGCCAAAGTTCACGCCGGTGCGTCCCAGCACAACGACGCGTCCGCCGGTCATGTATTCGCAACCGTGGTCACCCACGCCCTCGACCACGGCGATCGCCCCGCTATTGCGGATGGCAAACCGTTCACCGACCGCGCCGTTGAGATACACTTCGCCGCCCGTGGCGCCATACAGCAGCACATTTCCGGCAATAATATTGTTCTCCGGCTCGTAATCGACACCGGCAAAGGGCTTGACGATAATCTTTCCGCCCGACAACCCCTTACCCAGGTAGTCGTTGGACTCCCCTTCGAGAATCAAGGTCATCCCGCGTGCCGCCCAGGCGCCGAAACTCTGCCCGGCGGATCCCTTGAATTTCAACGTAATCGTGTCCTCGGGAAGCCCGGCGTGACCATGCTTCCGGGCCACCTGGCCGGCGATCATGGTTCCCACCGTACGGTTGACATTCCGGATCGGATGCTCGATCACCACGGGTTTAGCGGTCTCGATGGCATTCTTGACCATGGGGAGGAGCGTCAGGTCCATCGCGCTGGAGAGCTCATGATCCTGCTTGGTCATACATCGGACCGGCCCGGTGGAGGGCGGACGATACAGGATCTTTGAAAAGTCCAGCCCGCGCGCTTTCCAGAAGGTGATCGCGTCATTCATTTCCAGGCGGTCTGACCGTCCGATCATCTCGTCAATGGTCCGGAATCCCAGTTGCGCCATGATTTCGCGGGCTTCCTCAGCGATGAAGGTGAAGAAGTTCACGATATAATCAGGGCTTCCGGTGAACAACTTCCGCAATTTGGGGTCCTGGGTGGCCACGCCCACGGGGCAGGTATTGTTGTGGCATTTCCGCATCATCACGCATCCCAGCACCACCAGCGCTGTCGTCGCAAATCCGTATTCCTCGGCACCCAGCAGGGCGGCAACGACCATATCCCGGCCGGTCTTGATTTGCCCGTCCGTCTGCAGGCGCACCTGGCCCCGCAGGTTGTTCAGAACCAGCGTCTGCTGGGTCTCAGCCAGCCCCAGCTCCCAGGGCGCGCCGGCATGCTTGATGGAGGACAACGGCGAGGCGCCCGTTCCGCCGTCAAACCCGCTGATCAGGACCGCATCGGCATGCGCCTTCACAACGCCGGCGGCAATGGTTCCAACCCCGAGTTCGGACACCAGCTTGACTGAGATCCGGGCTTCAGGATTGACGTTCTTAAGGTCGTAGATGAGCTGTTTGATATCCTCAATGGAATAAATGTCGTGATGCGGCGGAGGGGAAATCAGCGTGACGCCCGGTGTCGAATGCCGGACCCGGGCGATTTCCTCATTCACCTTGTGGCCGGGCAGCTGGCCACCCTCGCCGGGCTTCGCGCCCTGCGCGATCTTGATCTGGAGCTCGCGGCAGTTGACGCAGTACTCGGTGGTGACGCCGAAGCGCCCGCTGGCAACCTGCTTGATGGCGCTGCAACGGCTGTCCCCGTTGGGAAGCGGCTTGTACCGGGCCGGATCCTCCCCACCCTCGCCACTGTTGCTCATTCCGCCCAGCCGGTTCATCGCAATCGCCATGGCCTCGTGGGCCTCCCGGCTGATGGAACCGAATGACATGGCGCCCGTGCAGAACCGCTTCACAATGGCTGTGGCCGGCTCCACTTCACTCAACGGGACCGGAGTCCCCGCAGTAAACCGGAACATCCCGCGCAGTGTGAACTGCTTTTCGGACTGGTCATTGATCAGCTTGGCATATTCCCTGTAGAGCTTGACGTCACCCGAGCGGGTGGCGTGCTGAAGGTTGGCAATGGCCTCCGGCGCCCACAGGTGACGCTCCCCATCGGCACGGAACCGGTACTGCCCCCCTGCCGTCAGGATCGACGCCGCGTCCTCGGGCAGGCCATAGGCTTCATGGTGGCGGGCCTGCGCCTCGGCCGCGATTTCATCCAGGCCGATCCCGCCGACACGAGATGCGGTCCCCTCAAAGAACCGGTCCAGGATCGCCGAATTCAAGCCGACAGCCTCAAATACCTGGGCGCTGCGGTAACTGCGCAAGGTCGAGATCCCCATCTTGGACATGACTTTTCTCAGTCCCTCGCAGAGTGACGCCACATAGTTTTCCATGGCCCTTGCGGACCCGATTTCGACGCTCAATTCCTTCTTGATCGCAAGGTCGGAGATGGTCTCGAAGGCCATGTAGGGATTGATTGCCGTCGCGCCATAGCCGAGCAGAAGGGCCATGTGCATGACTTCACGGGCCTCACCGGTTTCGACGATCAACCCTGCGCGGGTTCGCCGACCACCCCTTGTCAGGTGGCGGTTGACCGCTGATACCGCGAGAAGCACAGGGATTGGCGTCATGGTCTCGGGAAGGTTGCGGTCACTCAGGATCAGGAGGTTCTGGCCCTCGGAAATAGCTTCATCGGCCCTGACGCACAATGATTGAAGCGCCTCCTCAAGCTCCCGGGCACCGCCGCCGGCTGCAAATCCGATCGAAAGCGTACAGGAATTGAAATCCTTGATGTGAAGCCCGCGGATCTGCTCAAGGTCCTCGTTCGAGAGGAAGGGATGACGCAGCTTCAAGAGCCGGGCATGCTGGGGAAGTTCGGTCAGAATATTCGAGGGGTTCCCGATGAAGGTCATCAGCGACATAACCAATTCCTCGCGGATCGGGTCGATCGGGGGATTGGTGATCTGGGCGAATAACTGCTTGAAATAGGAGAAGAGCAGCTGGGGTTTCTCCGAGAAAACGGCCAGCGGGGTATCCGTCCCCATAGACCCAACTGCCTCATGGGCCTTGGAGGCCATGGGTTCTAGGATCATCTGCAAGTCTTCCCGGGTATACCCGAACAGGCGCTGGCGCTGCAACAAAGTCGCGGTATCCGGCGTTACCGCTGCCATCGCCTCGAACAGCCCCTGCACCGTGATCTTGTTCTCCTCAACCCAGCGCCGGTAAGGCTGGCGGCGGGCCATCTGGCTCTTGATCTCCTTGTCCAGGATGACCCGCTTCTGCTGGAGATCCACCAGCAGCATCTGGCCGGGACGCAGGGCGCCCTTCTCGAGGATCCGCTCGGCGGGGATATCCAGGACTCCGGCTTCCGAGGCCATCACGATAAACTTATCCTTGGTGATCGTATAACGGGCGGGGCGCAGGCCATTCCGGTCCAGCAGCGTTCCCACCACCGCGCCATCAGTGAATGCCACGGTCGCCGGGCCGTCCCACGGCTCCATCAGTCCCGCATGATATTCAAAAAAGCCCTTCTGGTCGGGCCCCATGGGATACTTGGTGCCCCATGCCTCGGGGATCAGCATCATCATGGCGTGGGGAATCGAGCGTCCCCCGGCGACAAGCAGTTCCAGCGCATTGTCGAGACAGGCGGAATCACTGCCGCCCGGATCGATGATCGGAACCAGCTTGCGGATATCCGCCCCGAACAGGGGCGACTCAAACCCGTTCTCGCGGGCTTTCATCTGGTTCAGGTTCCCGCGCAACGTGTTGATTTCACCATTGTGCGCAAGAAAACGGAAGGGCTGGGAAAGCTCCCACGACGGGAACGTGTTGGTGCTGTACCGCTGATGGATGACTGCCACGGCACTCTCCACGTCAGGGTCATTCAGATCCTTGTAAAACCCGGAGACCTGCCCGCCCATGAGAAGACCCTTGTAGATGATGGTCCGCGATGAAAAGCTGGGAATATAGAAGCGGTCCTGTTCCCCGAGGATTCCCCAGACTCGCTGCTGAACCTGCTTCCGGACAACGTACAGTTTGCGGTCCAGCGTGGCTCCCGACAGGCCTTTGCAGGCGACGAACACCTGGGCGACAAACGGCTGCCCCTTGCGCGCTTCTGCACCCAGGATGCTGTCGTCGGTCGGAACGTCCCGGAACCCGATAAAGTCAAGCCCCTCCTCTGCCACCACGGCCTTGATGCTGGACAGGCATTCCTGCCGCAGCCTGGAGGGTGGCATGAAAATCATTCCCACGCCGTAGTGTCCCGCCGCAGGCAGGGTGAAGCGTAGCCGGGCGGCTTCCTTGCGGAAGAAACGATCCGGGATTTGAAGCAGTACCCCCGCGCCATCACCGGTGGTCAGGTCGCCCCCCACCGCGCCGCGATGAAGCAGATTTTTAAGGACTTCGATGCTGTCGGACACGATCCGGTGCGTGGCGGTACCGTCAATGTTGGCTAGAAAGCCAACCCCGCAATTGTCATGTTCATTCGCGGGATCATACAGCCCCTGCGCTGCCGGCATTCCGTTCAAGTTCACTGCTTCTGGCTTTTGCATAACGTCCTTCTCATCCCTCATCATTTCGAGGCCGGAATACATACACAATCAACCCCGAAATGTCCATCCGCGACTCCCGCATTTATCCTCATGGTGTGACAAACCCCGCCGGGGTATTAATCCGGCGGGGTCAACGCAAATAAGCCCGTCTGTGCTTAGCGGTAGAACAGCATATCGGCGTAGGTCGGCAGCGGCCAATACTCGGCGCCGATGTTCGGCTCAATATCATCCGACGCCTTGCGCAGGGCAACCATAGCGGGAACCACGATATCGCGGTACGCCTTCGACTTTTTACCCACATCCGCGATGGCCGCGGCCTCCGAGACCTTGTCGGCCAAATCGTCGATCGCCACGCTCAAGTCGGTGGCGGCATCGTTGACCTTTTGGAGTAGCTTCGACTGCGCCGTGGCGTCCACGCCGGCTGCTTCAACCGAATTGACCCCATTGGCCAGGTCGGTGGCACAGCTGATCACCGCCGGGAGAATCTCGCGCCGGGCCATGTACAACATCGTCTTGGCCTCGATGTTGATGGTCTTGACGTAGTTCTCCAGAAGGATTTCGTGACGGGCATGGATCTCGCCCTTGGGCAGGGTTCCATGCTTGATGAGCACCTTGACGTTCTCCTTGTCCGCCATGGCGTTGATCCCATCCACGCAGTTGCGGATGTTGGGAAGGCCGCGCTTGGCTGCCTCAACCACCCACGCCTCGGTGTAGTTGTCGCCATTGAAGATCACCGCCTCATGCTCAATTGCATATTTCTTCAGCAGCGCCTGAACCTTGGCGTTGATATTCTTGGAGCCTTCCAGTTCGTCCGCCATCTCCGACAGCGCATCGGCCACGATGGTATTGAGGACGAAATTCGGCCCGCCAAGGGACTGCGACGAACCGGGCATGCGGAACTCGAACTTGTTGCCCGTAAAGGCGAACGGCGAGGTCCGGTTGCGGTCGGTCGTATCCTTCGGGATATTGGGCAGCGTGGTGACTCCCAGCATCAGGTTGCCGCCCTGCTTGGACCGGCTGGCCCCACCCTTCTTAATCTGCTGGTAGATGTCCGTGAGCTGCTCGCCCAGGAAAATCGACACGATCGCGGGCGGCGCCTCGTTGGCACCCAGCCGGTGGTCGTTGCCGGGGGTGGCGACAGTCGCGCGAAGCAGGCTGGCGTACTTGTGAACCGCGCGGATCACCGCGAAGAGGAACACCAGGAACTGCATGTTGTCATGAGGCGTATTGCCCGGATTCAGGAGGTTGATCCCGTCATCCGTGCCAAGCGCCCAGTTGTTGTGCTTGCCCGACCCGTTAACCCCCGCGAAGGGCTTCTCATGCAGCACGCAGACGAAGTCGTGCTTGCGGGCGATGCGCTGCATCAGATCCATGGTCAGCTGATTGTGGTCTACGCCGATATTGACCGTCGCATAGACCGGAGCGATCTCATGCTGCGCGGGCGCAACTTCGTTGTGCTGGGTCTTGGCGGAGACGCCGAGCTTCCAGAGATCCTCGTTCAGGTCGGCCATGAAGGACGCCACGCGCTCATGAATGGAGCCGAAGTACTGGTCTTCGAGTTCCTGGCCTTTCGGCGGAGGGGCCCCGAACAGGGTGCGTCCCGCCAAACGGAGGTCAGCGCGCTTCTCAACAAACTTCCGGTCGATCAGGAAGTACTCCTGCTCGCCGCCCAGGGTAGCGGTCACCCGCTTGCTCGTGTTGTTGCCCAGGGCACGCAGAACGCGTATCGACTGCTTGTTCAACGCCTGCATGGAGCGCAGCAGCGGCGTCTTCTTGTCCAGCGCCTCGCCCGTATACGACGCAAAGGAGGTGGGGATGAACAGCGTGGTGTTTGAACCGTCCGTCTTGATGAACACCGGGGAGGTGCAATCCCACACCGTGTACCCGCGGGCTTCAAACGTGGCGCGAATCCCTCCCGAGGGGAATGAGGAGGCATCGGGTTCGCCCTGCGTCAATTCCTTGCCGCTGAATTCCATCATGATCCGCCCGTCCGCGGTCGGGGAAATGAAGGAGTCATGCTTTTCCGCGGTGATACCGGTCATCGGCTGGAACCAGTGACAGTAATGCGTGGCCCCCTTTTCGATCGCCCAGTCCTTCATCGCGTTGGCCACGACGTCCGCCAGGGAGGGATCCAGCTCCTTGCCCCCGTCAATGGTCTCGCGCAGCTTCTTGTAGACGTTCTTCGGCAAACGGGCGCGCATGGCCCCGTCATTGAATACATTGGAGCCGAACAATTCCGGCACGGATTTTTCAACAGAGCCACTCTCGCAACAGTTCATTTCATTCTCCTTGAGGTTATCGACACTTTAAAATTCAAACTGAAAGTTAGCAAATGCCGTGCCAGCTAGAAATATAATATCGCATCCACCTTATTATGAGGAACTAACATCATTGGCCATAGCCCAGTCCCGTAACACCCGCTGGCCGTATATGACATAAATGTATCGCCTGAGGCTAAAATGTTTCAATATTGTCGGGCTGTCAGCTGGATCCTCTATTCTATTTTTCATCCCTGACATTATTTTCGTGAAAAGCATTGGGCAACCGTTGTACTGTTTCACCAAATTCATGCCTAATCCAGCAGAAAATATCCGCAAAGCCGCGCTGCCCTTTTTCAGCACGGGAATCCCTTCGCTAGACGCGACGTTGAAGAACCTCGTCGCTGGGGACAATGTGGTCTGGCAGGTGGACGACATCGAGGACTACCGCCCGCTGGTGGAACGCTTTGTCGAACATGGGCTGAGTACCGGGGCGCCGCTTGTCTACTTCCGGTTCGCGAGTCATCGCCAACTCATTCCTGAAACGCCGGGGGTCGAGATCCATAATGTCGAGCCTGAGGCGGGGTTTGAGCATTTTGTGGGAAAGATCCTGAATGTAATTGAGAGCAAGGGACGCGGGGCCTTGTATGTCTTTGACGGCCTGTCCGAGCTGGCGGCGGACTGGTACAGCGATCGGATGCTGGGCAATTTCTTCATGATCACCTGCCCCTTTCTCTTCAAGCTGGACACCATCGCCTACTTCGCGCTGTTCCGGTATCACCATTCCTTCCACGCAACGGAAAGCATTCACCAGACCGCACAACTTGTCCTGGATGTCTACCGCAACCGGGATCGGTTTTTCATCCAGCCCCTCAAGGTGGACAAGCGTTACTCCCCCACCCTCTACATGCTTCATGAGTGGACGGAGGCTGATGACTGTGCCCCGGTGACTTCGAGTACGACGATTTCCGAAATCCTGGCCGGCATCTCGCAGCCCTGGCTCGACTTCTCCGCCACCCGCCCCGGAATCTGGATGAGGAACCTGGCGCGCGCCCAAAAAACGATTGAGGCGATGCGGCTCGGGGCCGCCCCCGTGCAGGACGTTCAGGAATCGTTTCAGCGGCTCCTGAGGAGCGCGATCACGCGGGATGAAAAATTCATGCCGCTCATCTGCCGCTACTTCGAGCTTCCGGATCTCATGGCAATCATTCAACGCATGATCGGGACCGGCCTCATCGGCGGCAAGTCTCTCGGGATGCTGCTGGCCCGTGCCATCCTTCGCAGGAAGGCTCCGCACTTGTATGAAAAACTTGAGCCTCATGACTCCTTCTTCATCGGGGCGGACGTCTACTACACGTACCTCGTCCAGAATGGATGCTGGGAATTGAAGCGTAAAGTCGGGGATTCACTGGTATCCGACGAACGCCATGAGGAACGCCAGCGATTGCTGCTCTCCGGCACATTTCCCGAACACATCCGGCGCCAGTTCATTGAGATGCTGGATTATTTCGGTCAGGCCCCGATCATCGTCCGCTCCAGCTCGCTGCTGGAGGACAGTTACGGGAATGCCTTCTCGGGAAAGTACGAGACCGTTTTCTGCGCCAACCAGGGAACCCCCGCGCAGCGTCTTGAGGCCTTTATGGCGGCGGTTCGGCATGTCTACGCCAGCACGCTCAGTCAGGAGGCCCTGGCCTATCGCGCCCAACGCGGGTTGCTGGACCAGGATGAGCAGATGTCCCTCCTGGTCCAGCGGGTATCGGGCGCCTTGTATGGCGCAAATTACTTCCCCCAGATTGCCGGCGTGGGATTCTCGTTCAATCCCTATGTCTGGAATGAGGACATTGATCCCAGGGCCGGCATGCTGCGGCTGGTCTTCGGGCTCGGCACGCGCGCCGTCGACCGGATCAGCAGCGACTACACCCGCCTCATCGCCCTCAACGCCCCTACCCGGCAACCGGAAGGAGGGGGCGCGGACGGTATACGCTTCAGCCAGCGCGATGTGGATATCCTGGACCTTCCCCAGAACAAGCTTACCGCCAAGGAATTCAATTCGGTCATCTCGGGAATCAACCCGGCCGCGCTGTCCTTGGATCTTTTCGCCGAGGCAATCCCAACCACCTCGTCCGACTACCGGCACCTCACCTTCCGGAAGCTGATCGAGGACACCTCCTTCGTCAACACCATGCGGGAAATCCTCAGCACGCTTCAGGAAGCCTATGCCTATCCCGTCGATATCGAGTTCACCACGAACTTCATGTCCAACGGCGATTACCGGATCAACCTGGTGCAATGCCGTCCGTTCCAGGTGCGTATGACGGGGGATCCCGCCAGAATGAGGGCGCCCTCCAGCGTACGCAGGCAGGACATGCTCATGGAGAGCACCGGACCGGTCATCGGGCACAGCGCCTCCATCCTGGTGGACCGGCTGATATACGTCGTGCCCGCCGTTTACGGGAACATGAGTGAAAGTGCGCGGTATTCCGTGGCGCGGACGATCGGGAAACTCAACCGCCTGAAGGCCGCCGGCGCCGCCCCGGTCGTGATGCTGGCCGGACCGGGACGCTGGGCCACGTCCACCCCGTCCCTGGGCGTACCGGTCTCCTTCGCCGAGATCAACTCCGCCTCCGTGGTCTGCGAGATTGCCGCCATGCATGAGGGGTTGGTTCCCGACGTCTCCCTCGGCACTCACTTCTTTAATGATCTCGTCGAATTGAACATGCTCTATTTTGCCGTCTCCCCGCACAAGAAGGGACATGCCATCAACCTGGATCTGCTGCTAGCGCTCCCGAACAAACTGGCGACACTTCTTCCGGATGCGGCTGCCCTTGGGCATGTGCTGCGGGTGGTGGATGGCGGGGATATCCCGGGGGGAATGCAATTGAATTTGCATGCCGACACGGTCAAGCAGAAGGTAGTCTGCTATCTCGGGAAATAAACCCATGAATTATATCAGTACACGGGGACACAACGACGCACAGGGGTTTCAGGCGGCGGTCATGACAGGGTTGGCCCGGGATGGCGGACTGCTCCTGCCTGAAGCTATTCCGGACGCCTCCGCTCATCTCGCCCGCTGGCAGTCACTTTCATTTCCCGAGCTGGCGGTTGAGATCATGCGCCTGTATGCCGACATCCCTGAGGCGGATTTGCGGGATATTATCACCCGCAGCTACGCCGCATTCCGGCATCCTGACGTCACGCCCGTCCGCAGCGTCGGCGACGTTCATGTCCTCGAGCTCTTCCACGGTCCCACCCTCGCCTTCAAGGACGTGGCGCTCCAGTTCCTCGGCAATCTCTTTGAATATGTCCTGAAAAAAAGCAGCCGGGAGCTGAACATTCTGGCCGCCACCAGCGGCGACACCGGCAGCGCCGCCATCTGTGGCGTTCGTGGCCGCGAGAGAATAAGGATCTTCGTCATGCACCCCCGGGGCCGGGTCAGTCCTTTGCAGGAACGCCAGATGACCACCGTGTTGGACGGAAATGTCTTTAATATCGCCGTTGAGGGAACCTTCGATGACTGCCAACGGATCATGAAAACCATTTTCAGCGACCTGGCGTTCAAGGACCGCCTCTCGCTGGGAACGGTCAACTCGATCAACTGGGCGCGGGTGCTGGCGCAAATCGTGTACTATTTCTTCTCGGCCTTCCGCGTGATGCGGCTGACAGGCGCCAGGGAAGTCCAGTTTTCCGTACCCACCGGTAATTTCGGAGATATCTTTGCGGGCTATGTCGCCGCCCGGATGGGCCTCCCTGTCCGGCGGTTGATTCTGGCGACCAATGAGAATGATATTCTCGCCCGCTTTTTCAACACCGGGACGTACAGCGGCGGCCCGGTGCATGCCACCATCAGCCCCTCCATGGATATTCAGGTGGCCAGTAATTTTGAACGCTACCTCTATTACCGGCTTGGTTCCGATCCCGCCAGGGTGCGGGAGGCGATGACTCAGTTTGAGACCTTGGGCAAACTGGTGGTTCCGCCGCAGGCGAACGGCCGGGTCGATGATCTTATCGTGGCGGGGTCAGGCAATACTGCCCAGACCCTCGCGACCATCCGCGAGGTGTATGAGAAGCACGGTTATCTGCTCGACCCCCACTCGGCGGTCGGCTTCCATGTTGCCAAACCCCACCTGCATCCCGACGCCCCGATGATCTGCCTGGCCACGGCCCACCCGGCAAAATTTGCGCAGGCTATCCAGGATGCAACCGGCCACGATCTGGCGCACCATCCCCTCCTTGAGGCCCTGCGTGACCTCCCCACCCGCTGCGCCATCCTGCCCGCCAGTGATGCCAGGATCCGCCGCCATATGGAACAGGTAATGTCATGCTAAAGCCGCCCGATCTGGACAGACACCACTCGTCGGAGGCAAATGCCACGGGGCCCTTCAAGCTGGGGCTGGAGATCCTCATCGAAAACTGCCCCCACTGGCTTGAAGGTCGCCGCGTGGGTCTCGTCAGTCATGTGGCCGCCGTGGATGCGAAGGGCCAGACATCCGCCGATAAACTTCATCAGACATCAGGCATCACCCTGACGGCACTCTTTGGCCCGGAACACGGGTATGCCGGGCTCGCCGCTGCGGGCGAACTGACGCGCGACGAGAAACATGCCGGCTGGAATATCCCCATTTATTCCCTCTACGGGGAGACGCGCAAGCCGACAGCCGCCATGCTGGACAGCGTGGACACCCTGATTGTTGAATTCCAGGATCTCGGCGCCCGGCCCTATACTTATGTCTCCACCCTGCGCCTGATTCTGGAGGCGGCTGCTGAGTCGGAAAAAACCGTCATCATTGCCGATCGTCCCGTTCCCCTCCCCCTCGGCATTGACGGCCCGGTGCTTGATCCGGCCTTTGAAACGTTTGTCGGCTTTATTCCGAGCCCCATGCAATACGGGATGACGCAGGGCGAGACAGCCCGATGGCTTGTCCAAGCCCTGGGGCTGAGCGTGGATCTACGAGTTTCACCCATGCAGGGATATCATCGCGAGGTGGTCAGGCAACTCTCCTGGCCCGAGTGGGTTCCCCCGTCACCCCGCATCCGCTGCTGGGACGCAGCGTGCTTCTTCACATGCACGGTGTTCGGAGAGGCGCTACCGTCACTGGATTATGGATCAGGCACCATGCAGTCTTTCCAGGTTATCGGCGCCCCCTGGCTGGATGCCGGTCGCTTGTTGGAATGGCTGCACGAGGCAGATCTACCGGGCATCGCCTTTGAGCCGGTTCGTTACCAGGCGATGACCGGCCTGTATGCGGGAACAGAACTGAATGGCGTGAAACTGGTTATCACCG
>CAZMSS010000004.1:0-36328 GCA_964568965.1 uncultured Verrucomicrobiota bacterium
ACCACGAGGGCCGCCATTATCATTCCGGGTACCATGGCTTTCATTGTGCGCCTCCTCGGCCACCTGGGGGTTGACGAACATCTGCCGCCCCCACTGCGCGGTCTCGCCCTTGACGAAAAGTTCCGTCTTGATGATCTCCTGGATTTGCGCCACCAGGACATCCCGGACGAGGGTCGAGCCGGCTTCCTTCAGCAACTGATCCAGCTCCCTGATGATGACGGCGACTTCCTTTTCAGCGCTGTCGAGATGCGGGAACGCCACCTTGAGATCTTCCCGCGCCTTTGCCAGTTCCATTATGGTCCGGGGCACGTTCGCCGCGTTCAACTTGACCAAAGCCGCATTCATTCTGGCAACAGCCTCGCCGCTGCCCTTGTCCATCAGCTGATTGGCCTGGAGGTCGGCCAGCAGGTCATTGATCCTGGCGGTAGCCAATCCCAGGTTCCGGCTCACCGCCACCTGCCTGCGCTCCTGCTCCTGGATACGCTCCGCCGTCCTGAGGATGGCGACAGGCTCAGTGCCTGCCGCAGGTTCCTCTGCGGCCGCCAGGTTGCAGACCACGAGGGCCGCCATTATCATTCCGGGTACCATGGCTTTCATTGTGCGCCTCCCTTGGCCGGAACGCTCTTCTCCTCAGCCTTCAGCCTTGTCAATTCCCCTGCTGTGCGCGCCTCATCGCCGCGCGACTGAATGATCTTGTCGCGCTGGGCATTCAGTTCGTTGCGCCACCAGTCAAGATACTGCTCGTCGCTGACGATCGACACGCTGCGCGAGGCCGAGCTGGTGACATGTGTCAGCCCGGGCGGGCGCCTGTCGCCGACCTCCAGATGGAATGTCAGGGAGTCACCGCTTTTCAGGAGGGGGATGCCCCGGGCGGGAACCCACGCATGAATCAGGTTGTCAGCCTTGCCGTTCAGGTCGCGCAAGCGCTCCCGCTGTAGCGGCTGTCCATTGAGCGAATAGACCAACTCGGCCATGCCCAGCCCATGATCGTCCGAGGCTCGGGCCTCAATCCGGATGGCCCGGTTGGTTGTGGCCATCAGGTCATTTTCCGGCGCAACGAGATCGACGTTCGGCGCCATGTCGGCCAGAACCTTAACCTCGTGCTGGACATCGTCATAGGTGAAGCCGTGTTCCTTTTCCGTCCAGAAAAACGCATATTTAAAGGTATTGGTGGCCATGCCCTCGAAGGTCGCCAGGGTGCCGCCAGCACTGAGCGCGGCCTCCAGGGTCTTGCCCGCCAGGGTCACCCTGAGCGACGACACGGCAGGCTTGACCTGCAGCTCCCAGCGAACGCTCGTCCCCTCGGGAACCTCCATGTTGAGCTCGGAACCCGCCTTGTCGGGTGCGCCGTTTTCCACCAGGTAATCCGGGTAACGCATGGTGATTTTGCTGAGGATGATTTCCGGAGGTGGAGCGGCCAGGATCTGAAACTCCTTACTTCGGGCGTCGCCCAGCTCAACCCGGTACACCAGCGCATCCGCCACCTCGGTTACGGTCCGGACATAGAGGTCGTCGCCTTTCCTGGCCAGGGGCAGGGTCCGCCAGGTCCTGTCGTTCCGCGGGCGGATGCGGATCTGTCCCGCTTCGGGAAGCTTGCCCCCCGCCTTGACCTTGATCTCGATGGAGTCGCCCTGCTTGACCGTCACATCCCCGGTGATGGAAACAATTTGGGTGCGGGTCGGGTAGGCGGTGTCGATCCCGACCAGGCGGCGGAACAGCACGGCCATGTGCCGGGGCAACCCCACATTCATGGCGAGGAAAAACATAAAGGCACAGGCGGCAAAGATAAACAGGTTGCGAAGCTGCCGGAAGTCCACCACTTCCCGGAAATCCATGGGTCGGGTCCGGAGCACCGCCTGTTTCCGCATGGCCTCCATCAGTGCAGGCGAGGCCAAGGCCCGGCTCGCCCCTGTATCCTTGAGCTGGATATACGAGATCAGCAGGGAGGAAAGCTCCGGATGCTTGCGCTCCACCTCCAGCGCCACAATCTCGGGATTGTAGGGCTTGAGGTAGCGCAGCCACTCGCACCACACCACCCGGCCGATCACCCCAAGGTTTACAGCCAGCAGGGCCACCCAGCCATGGATTCCGGTTCGGGAAAGGATCTGCCAGTCGAACAGCAGGTCGGCGATGATCAGGGCAACACCCCACACCAGCAGGCGCGATGCGCCCCTCAGGAGGATAAAGCGCCGCTCCGCCTTCCAGGCGCGGTAGAGATTGTCTTCAATCGTCTCACGCCCCGTGTTCATTGTCTCTTCGCTACTCATGATAAAGTTCCGGCCCCTGCCTCACACCAGGTTGTCCCGCCTCCGCAGGTACCACTCGATTCCCGTAAACACAACCAGCAGCACCAGCATGAGCGGCAAATCCCACAAGTCCTTTTCCTTGTGTACCACCGTGCTCAGCGGAGGCTGGTTCTCAAACTCCTTCGGCAGGGCGGTAAGCCCCGTGAGCGAGTAGCGTTTGCCGCCCGACCGCTGGGCGATCTGCTCGGCCACATCGGCGCGCATGCCGGTCTCCCGCTGCTCGAGCTCGATTTTCTCCACATTGAATTCAACCGTGTTGGCAAGGGATTGGTACTTGGGCAGGGCCCGCACCACGTAGGCGCCGCGATCAGACGCCAGAGCCGACCCGGTGTAGAGGCCGGGACTGTTGGGTACGGGGGCCAACTCCATCTCCACGGGGATCGACTCATCGCCGTGCTTCGCCAGCAGTACGGTATAGGAGGGCTGCACCACGGGCTCGAACTTTTCAGTCAGCACATTGGCAAAGAGGTTGATCTGTTCGCCCACCGCATAGGTCTTCCGTCCTGTTTCCAGCGTCACCTGCTTGTTGTCGCCCAGCAACCGGGACAGGGTCAGGAACTGGATGGCCTGGCCCCAGAACCGCGCATGGTACTTGTCGCCCTCCTCCTTGCGCAGCCGCCACAGGTCATCGGTCCCAACGTACATGGTCTTCCCGTTGCCGTAGCGCTGCCAGGCCACCAGCGGATAGATCGACTTATCGGCGACCGCCTTCCGGGGCAACGACAGCAGCACCTCGGCGCCGGGCCGGGGTCCCGTAAGCAGGGGTAGGGGCCCCAGCGGCTTGACACTCCCCCAGATATGGGTGTTCAGCAGCTCCGGCGAATCCAACTGGGTCACGGCGCTGGCCTGCCCCTCCGGCGTGACGATCGGGCAGACAGCCTCCCCGGCATCCTGCGGCTGCCCCTCCATCGGCTTTACGGGCAGCATCTCCGCCACCGGGGAGTTCACATACGACGACGGCGCGTGCGCGCTTCCGGCAATCATCAGAAGCGACCCCCCCCCTCTCTTGACCAGATCCTGCATGCAGGCGACCTGCCGGCTGTTGAAAAAGGAGGACGGCACATCGCCAATGATCACGAGATCATACTTCAGAATCGCTTCATCCGTTTCAGGGAAACTCCGGATATACGTCGGCGACATCTCCGCCAACTCCGGATCACCCTCTGTCATCAGGAATGTCACCTTCAGGCGGGTATCCCGCAGCAGCACCCAGCGCAAGTAGCGGTATTCCCAGCGCGGGGAGCCCTCGACATAAAGGATTTTGATCTTCTCGTCGATGATGCGCAGCTTGCCCCCGACCGCATTGTTCTCCGCGGTCGTCTCGTCAGCCTCGGCTTTGATCGACACGCCCAGCGCGGCCATGCCCGTCTTCATGGCGGGAAGGAACTCCAGCTCTTCGAACTGGGTGCCGCCGGAGAGAATGATCCTGCGGGTGATGATTGACTCCCCGTCCACGGCAAGGACCAAGTCGACAGGCTTGCCCTTGAACCCGCTGGAATCCACCTGCACCCGCAGCGGCACCTTGTCGCCGGCGAACACCACCTCGGGCGCGATGAGCCTGCGAACCGCGATGTCGGGTGGATCCGTCAGGCCGATGCCTACTGTATAGACCGGAATATTCCGCTCTTTCATCTTCCGCGCCACGTCAACCGGGTCCGGTCCCGTGATCCCTGCAAAATCGCTGAGCACCAGCACGCCGGCCACGGGCTGGCCCGCGTGGCGGCCGGCGACCTCCTCGATCGCGGAGCCCAGGCGCGTGCCCCGCCCGTCCGCCCGGCGTGCGGCAAGCCACTGCGCGGCCTCGCCCTCGCCCGAGGCGGGGTTGACCTTGTCGTCAAAGCAGAAATACCTGACCTGGTACTTGTCGCCCAGCCGGCCCGCAAGATCCATGTCCGGATGCGTCAGGGCGGCCTTGGCGAGATCCAGCCTCGAGATTTCGGAAAGAGGCGCCTTCAGCGCGTCGAGGGCCGCCTTCGAAGGGACTTCATCCCGCTTGATCTTCTGAAGCACCCGGGCGGCCTCGACAAGTTCAGCTTCCTCGCGCCGCTTGTCCGTGATGGCCATGCTGCCGGAGGTGTCCAGGAGGACCAGGAGCGTCCGTCGCAACGGCTTGGTGATCTCGACGTTCAGCACCGGCTCGGCGAGCATGACAATCAGCATCAGCGCGGCCAGACCCTGGCACACCGTCATCACATGCCGCCGCCACGGCCGCACACCGGCTTCGGACCGGTACATGACAACGGCAAACACGAGGCTGGCCACCAGCAGAACCAGGGCCCAGACCCAGCCGTGCCGCAGGTGGAGCTCGATGTTGGATATCGTCTCCGCCGGTTCCAGATTGATCAGTTTCTTCAGCATAGCATTATCGTGTCATCCGTCATTCAAGACCCTCAGCCCTTCCGGGCGGCCGCAACCGACTGCCTGCGCTCCGAGTCCGTAACGTCCTGCTCCCCGACCCTCATCCGCCGCGTAAAGGTGCGGGCCAGCCAGGCCTGCACAAAGAACAGGATCGCCGCCAGGATGAGCAGCATTTTCGAAAGCTCCCGGCCCACCCGCTGCTGCCTGATGATCCCCGCCAGCGGCGCGCCTGGCTCCGTAACGGTGATCGCCTCGTTGGCGACCTGCTTTTCCACAGCCGCACTGTCCAGGACTTTGACATCCGCTTCCCGGGGATCGACATTGACTGCAAGGGAGGACGGCGCCCTGCCTGCCACGACCACCTGATAGAGTCCCGGAAGCCCGGATGGCACGGGGCACTCGGATACGGAGCCTTCGCCGACCACCATCCTGCCGGCACTCACGTGACCCGCCGGGTCCCTGATCGCGGCCTCCGCGCCCACGAGGGCACCCTCCACCACGGCGCGCGCCTGGTCATCCACAAGAAACTGCCGGTCGCCGGGCCGGGCAGTCAGATGCGTGATCGCCTGTTGAACGAGCATGGGGTAAAGCGGATGGATGGCCAGATTCGACCAGTCCCTGTCGGCGGTCGAGGTAAAAAAGAGAACCGTCCCCCGCCCGGTTCGCTTCTCCAGAAGGATCGGCAGATCCAACCCGGCCAGCGACAGGAGCGCTGCCCCGCCGTTCGCCGGGGTCATTTTCATCACCTTCTGGAAACGGACCTCGTCCAGCTGCTCCGCTGGAAACGAGCGCGCCAAGTTGGCAAGCACGTGGGAGGACTGGACCGGGCCCAGGTGCCACGGCGCAGCGGTCTCGCTTTTGACCGAACTCTCCAGCCTGCCGGGCAGCAGAAACCGACCCTCATGCAGCAGGGAAGCGTTATAGGATTCCGGATCCACCTGATCCCCCCCGAAGAGGATGAGCCCGCCGCCGTGCGACACGAACCGGTCGAGGCGCTTGCCGGAATCATCATCGATGGCGGGAACATTCGCCATGACGATGACGTCGTACTCGGACAGCTTCTCGGCCGGAAAATCCTGCCAGTTGACACGGACCACGTTGAGCGAGGCCTTTGAGCCGGCCTGCTTCAGGCGAAGCGCCCGAACGAGGAAGTAGGTTTCACTGTCCGACTCCCGGCCTGCCGGCGCGCCGTCCACGCACAACACATTGATCCGCGGCGGCACAGCCACAACCGCATAGCGGGTGTTATCAAGACTCAATTCGTCGGGGCCGAGCCCCACCTTGAGAAGGCGCTCGCCGGCCTCATCGAACGTGGTGAAGAATGAAAGCACCCGGGCGGCACCCGGCTCTATCGCGCCGACGGGCTGCCGCATGATCGGCTGGTCATTGACATAGAACGTCGCCGCCCCGTCCATCGGGCGCCGCCCGAAGTTGCGGACCTCGGCAGAGAACCGGGCCATCCCCGCCCGCCTCAGCGGGCCCGAGGAATACTCGAAGCCGGTGATGGCCAGGTTCTCCTCGCCACGGACCGTGACCGGCACAATGAAAAGTTTGGCGAAACTGGCAATGTGGGCCATCTGCGCCCTGGCCTCGGCGGAAAGCGACGCCCAGTCGGACGCCTGCGCATCCGTTACAATATAGCCTTCGCGTATTGGCGTTTTGAGTTCCTGGACCAGCTCGGACAACTCGGCCAGGCTGCGCTCCAGATTCAGCCTGACCGGCAGGACCGCGGCCTGTTCCAGCTCGGCGGCAAACCGCCGCTCATCGTAGGCCGTAGCCCGGAGCAGCATCCGGGACCCATTGCCCATCAGCATGACTGTCGCGGGATCGCCGACGCTGAACGTGCCCATGATCTCGCGCGCCACGCGCTTGGCGTCTTCAAAACGGCTGCCCAGGCTGCCGTGCGCCATGCTGTAGGACGCGTCGATGGCCACCACCGCGCCCACGCGCTGTTGCAGGCCCGGAATTGCGCCGCCCCGGCTGCTCAGGGTCGGCCGCGCCAGGGCGAAGGCCACCAGGGCAAGGACCAGGCAGCGCAGGAACAACAGCAGGAAATCCTCAAGCCGCACCTGCCCCGAGCGGACAACGATAGCCTTGCGCAGCAGCTCAATCGCCGCCCAGTCCATGGTTCTCTTGTGCTTCTGGTGGAGGAGATGAATGATGATCGGCACAGCCACTGCGGCCGCCGCCAACCCACCCCACAGAGCTATGGAATTCAGGAAATTCATGGTTTCATCATGATATAGGCATCACACAGGTCTACCGCGCACGGGAATACAAGGGCGTCCCCGAAATCAACGGTGACCACCAGTTCATCGCCTGCCGGCAGATCCAGTGACAGGAGTTTAGGTTCCTCGCCATGGCGGAAGGTTTGGCGGAACAGGGTCTGCCCGGCCACGTCCATCTTGACAGAGACCTCGCCCTGTCGCGCGAGAACCGGCAAGAGCGCCGCCTGGAGCGTTCTTTTTCCCTGGCCATCCGGCAGTGGAAAGCGGGCGACAGTCCGGGCGCCCAGCCGTATCGCCTTGAGAAACACCCGTGATCCGGCCTCCGCTTCGCCGAGATCCCAATGCGGCGCCGGGGGAGGAAAGACCGGGCCGGTCAGCTCCACCTTCCCGCCTGAAGGCGGAGCCAGCCACATCACCCGGTTCCGCGGCATGATGAAATACCGCACCTCGCGCCAATTCACCGAAAGGGATCCGAACAGAGAGGTCGCAACCACCAGCTTGTCGTCTTTCAGCGACACTTTCCCGTACAGGATGGATCCGTCCACCAGGCCAATTTCACCGGCTGATACAGACGCGGCGTCATCGTCACGGTTAAAGCGATAGGCGGAGAGGGACGCCAGGGGCAGGACCAACTCGCCCAGCATGGATTCAAAGGTGACGTTCCCCTGGGATATGGCGAGCAAGGTGCCGGGAATGGATTCCCCTTCCTTGCGGGTGAGAAGGCTCTTTTTCAGGGCGGACGATGATGCGGCGGGGACAAATTCAATCAGCGACACGACCTTGACCGGCACTTCCAACCGCCCGACAAGGGGTTCATTCAGGACCAGTTTATTTGTGTTAAGCATCTCGATGGTCGCACTCAGGATTTCACCGCTCGTCAGCCGGACGACCGGGCGCGCCGGCCCGGCCATCATGGCCGCGTTGAAGTCGACGATGACAATCTCCCTCAGCGGCACGAGCTGGCCATCCAGCAGCAGTGTCCCCTGGGATACCTCGGGGATACCGACAAGGCGGGTGCTCCGTGTCTGCACAGCCCCCCCCCGGACCAGGTTGCTGATGACGTTAGGAGCAGGCGTGTCGCTCTGAACAATCTGATCCACGGCAACATGGCCCCAAAGTCCCCCGTCCTGGTCCACGAGCTCAAGCTGTGCCTTTTTCCCGGACCAGCTGGAAACATCAAAGGACGCCGGTTTCATGTGCCAGGAGGAAGCGCCTGTCGCGGTCCGGACAACATGGCCATCCACCAGGAGGTTGAGACAGGTGCGCCCGGGATAGCTTCCGCCACAGATGAGAAAATTAATGTAGGGACGCTCAATCGTGAACACGGGCGACAAAGCCCGCCCGACCTGGTCGTCGCCCCCCGCGCCCCGGCTCCAGCCAAAGCCGCTCGCCAGCACGCGCTTGCCGCGGTAGCCGGTATAGGCCCCCGGGGCCTCGAGAAAGGCTTTATTGCCGGTCAACCCGAACGCCCCCCCGCCGGAGAAGGTCCACACATTCGTGGTCGGCGGCACGTTCGTGATGCCCGTGTCCTCGAAGTCGGCGATCACGACATCCTCGGCGGCGAACGCCTCGCGGCTATCGCACAGCACGCAGGCCAGCAGGAGCGACAGGATCCGGGCAGGATAGATTCTGATCATAGCCCCGCCATCACTGTTCTTTGCATCAGGTAGCCTGACAGCACCTGTTCAATGGGATGGGCGGTGTTGACCAGCACGTAGTCCACGCGGTTCTTCATGCACGCACCCTTGACGGTATCAATGAACTTCTGCAATTCCTTCAGGTAGCTAGCCCGCACGCGCGCCGGCTGAGTGATGATCTCGCCCTCGTTTTCAAGACCCTTGAATTTCCACATGCCCTGCAGGGGAAAGTCCAGTTCGTACGGGTCCAGGATGTGAAACACGATCACGTTATGGCCCCGGAACGCCAGGTGGTTGATCCCCTTGATGAAGGCGTCGGTATCGTCCAGGAGATCGGAAAACAGGACCACAAAACCGCGCCGCTTCATCCGGCTGGCAAACTCATGCAGGACGCCGGCAACATTGGTCCTTGGCTGCGGCACCGCCTTGTCCAGCATGTTGGATATATCATTGAGCACGGAAAGGGTCGATTTCGGGGGAACGTAGTCCTGTACCGCCCCGTCAAACAGGCCCGCCCCGCAGGAGTCGTGCTGGTCGACAATCATATAGGCCAGGCTGGCCGCCATATACTTGGCATACTCAAGCTTGCTAATCTTGCCCGACATGTAGGTCATGGACTTGCTGGCATCGATCAGGAGGTTGGCGACAAAATTGGTCTCGGCATCGAACTGTCGCACATAATAGCGATTGGTGCGCGAATACACCTTCCAGTCGATGTGCTTGATTGCATCGCCGGGCACATACTGGCGGTAGGCTGAAAACTCCGTGCTGATCCCCCGCAGGGGACTGCGGTGCATACCGATACGGATCCCCTCCACCACCCGCTTGGCCACCACGTCAAGGGTGCCAATCGTGCTGAGGATATCCGGATCCAGGTACTTGGCTTTCTGCACAGGGGGTTCTCCGCTTCAGGAAACCGCTTTAAAAGGAGTGATCACGCCACGGTCGGCGCGCCGCCCGCGTACAGTTTTTCGTCGGAGGGAATCGTCGCCAGCAGTTTCTTCACCACGGCATCTGTGGTCACGCCCTCGGACAAGGCGGCAAAATTCAACCCCATGCGGTGGCGCATGACCGGCAGTGCCAGCGCCTGCACATCCTCAATGGCCACGTTGTACCGGCCCCGCAGAATCGCCCGGGCTTTGGCGCCGACAATGATGTTCATGGAGGCGCGCGGGCCGGCCCCGAATGACACCCAGTCCTTGATGAAGTCAGGGGCCTGGTCGTCCGGCCGCGTGGCCCGCACAAACCGGGCCACGTAGTGGAAGATGTGATCGGCCACCGGCACCCGCCGAACCAGGTCCTGAAGCTGAAGAATCTCGGCCTGGGACAGCACCGGCAGCAGATTCGGTTCCGCGCCACCGGTCACGTTCTGCATGATGGCGATCTCTTCCTGCAACGACGGATACCCCACATGGATCTTGAACATAAACCGGTCCAGCTGTGCCTCCGGGAGGGGATAGGTGCCTTCCTGTTCCAGCGGGTTCTGCGTGGCCAACACGAAAAAAGGCAACTCAAGCCGGAAATCCTGGCCGCCGGCCGAAACCATCTTCTCCTGCATCGCCTCTAGCAGTGCCGCCTGGGTCTTGGGGGGCGTGCGGTTGATTTCATCGGCCAGCAGGATATTCGTGAAGATGGGGCCCTTGTTGAAGATAAACCGCCGCCGGCCGGTCTCGGGATCATCCTGAAGCACTTCCGTTCCGGTGATATCGGACGGCATCAGGTCCGGCGTGAACTGGATACGGTGAAACTTAAGCGACAGGGTCCTGGCAATGGAGCTTACCAACAGGGTTTTCGCCAGTCCCGGAACCCCCTCCAGCAGTCCGTGTCCCCGCGAGAAAATGCAGATCATGACCTCGTCGATCACGTCTTCCATGCCGACGATGATCTTTCTCAACTCCTTGACGACCTGCCCGTGTGCGGTGACCAGTTTCTCAACGGCGGCTACATCATCGTTTGACGGCGTGCGGGTAATCCCCTCTGTCATAATCTCATCCTTTCGCGTTCTTTATAGCCGGAAAGTATACCGCTTATACACCTTGTTGTCCCCCACCCATTCGGGTGGAAATGAGCAGGACGTTGCCCTGGGAGCCTCATGGCAGCATACCCCTTGAGCCCCCCGGGCCCTGTGAAAGGGCCTTCCGCATTCACTTCGCAGACGCAGGGCTTCCCATGCCTTCCGGACCGAATACGACGGTCGCGCCGGCGTCGGTTTCCACCACCACCCGTTCGCCCTTCAAAGTCTCGACCTTCCTGCCGTCGCGATAGACATCGATCGCCTTGCCGGGCCAAGGGTTCACCAGGGTGCAGGGCCTGCCCTGCTCGCTGAGCACCTGGACAAATTGAACCTCGCCGCCCTTGAGGGCGCTGGATACCAGGAAGGCTCCCTCGGCGCGCAACCCGCGGAACCTTGCATCACGATCACGCGGCCAGGACTGGAAAACCCTGAGAACCTGCCTGTGGCTCATGCACAGCATCTCATTGATCGTGTTGGGAACCGTCCCGCAATCCTCAAGAGCAGCCGGAAGCCCGTTGGTCCGATGATACGTTTTGATCAATTCACCCAGTTTCTTCAAGATCGTCGCCGGCGCGTAACCAACACGCGCGGCCGCCGGATAAAGGCTGGTCCCCCCGCCCCCCTCTTGCCACCGGTTCATGACTTCAATGGTGTTGCGCGAGATCGCCAGCCATTCCCTGGAACTGTCCGGACCGATTGCGCCGGAAGGATAGATATGCTGGATTCCCAGCGTATTGCCGGGACACCACGCTTCACCCCGCTCGGTATAGCGGAACACGGTCTTGCCATCGATGGACTGGGTACAGAACGTACTCATGTGCCTGATGATATGACGCCACTTCGCCCGGCGGTCCTGGTCCCTGTCCAGCGCCTCGCTCATGTCCAGGGCCAGCTCACAGACCATGGGCACAAGTCCCAGCGACAGGATGGGATTAAAGTCCTCGATCGACGATGTTTCCTGAATCTGATCGTTGTAGATGACGTACCGCCCCTCCCCGACCCGCGGGGGGTGGAATGTCTCCCCGCGCGACGCGTCAAAAGGCTTGGCGGGTCTGGGCGCCGGTCCCCCGAAGGGCTCGAACTTCAGATAATCCTCCCAGAACTCGGCAACGCCCCTGACAAACGGATAGAGCGTTTCAGCATAGCTCACGTCATAGGTGTGATACCAGCGCATCGCGATGTTGACCACGCAATAGGCCGCGTTGCTACGCTGCCGGTAAAACTCCCGACCATTCTCGAAATATTCGCGCCGGTGATGGGGATACTCACCCTCGGTCCCCTCCCATTCCGGCATCCAGCCGGTGGTGTCCGCCCCCTTGGGCCCGATGCCCACCGGGTAGTAGAGCCCGCGACAGCCCAGCAGAGTGCGCGCATGCATCGCCCCCTTTTCCATGTAGTCAAGAACGGGGGCATGAAACGGGTCAGCCTGCTCGATATGATTACTCTTATACAGGGCATAGAACGGAGCCTGGTGATTGTAATTCAGATGGTAGTCACCCGACCAGGCCCGGTTATCGGTCGTCGCCCAGACCCCGAACAGGGGCGGCGGGAACTCCGGGTCACGGCTGGCGCTCCCCATGACGTACTGGGACAGATAGTAGGCGTGCATGATCGCCGGATCATCAAACTCGACCAGCGACTGGGCCCAGAAATCGAGCCACCAGGCGGTGTGTTCCGCGCGAAGCACTTCCAGCTCAACCGTGTTCATCCGGCCCGCCAAGGCAATGGACTCGTCGCGATAGGCTTCGCACTTGAACGAACTCTGCATGGCCAGCACCAGCGTTACCGGCCGCTCCGCTGATACTGTAAAATCCAGATCGCCCGAGTCCAGCCGCCGCACCGCCGCCGCCGCACCGACCGGAAGAACAACGTCCTCTTCCTCAAATTTCCGGGTTGCCCAGTGCACGCCGCCCTCGCAGCCGGTGGCTGTTGTCGAACGTTCCGGCTTGACCCACAGCCCGGTTTTCACGTCAACCGGCTTGCCTGAGGCCGTGAATTCGATGACCAGCAGGTTCCGCGTCGCCGCCACCCAGGAGCGCATCGTGAGGGTGGACCCGCCACCGGCAAGGGTGGCGACAGTCTGCGCATCAACGAGTTTCTGGACCACCCGGTAGGGGCTTTCCGCCAGGCCCGGAACCGTCACATTCAGCGTGCCGAACGTCTTGGGGCTGCAGCGTTCCTCGCCCCTGATGAACTTGCCGGACAGCCGCCAGAAGTCGTTCTTCGAGAGCCAGAACTGGTGCATCCCGGGCACCGGCCCCATCCCCATGACCACGCCCAGATCGCCGTTGCCCATCAGCGGCCCGTCGGCTGAATGCCAGTTCGGCACCGCCCGGGGCGGCTGGTCAAACACGACGTTGCATGCAGCCAGAATCCGGCTTGCGTCGTCTTTCATCGTGGTTGTTCCTCCCGGCCGGACTTACTTGGCCTTGAGTTCAATCCACCGGATCGCCATTCCGCGTTGCTGCGGAGCAGCCGAGATGCGCAATATCTGGGGGCCTTTTTCAAGCTTCACATCCACGGACTGGGTTGACCACAGGCCGGTCGTGTTGGCGATCTTGAGTGTCGCGAGCGTGTTTGTTCCCGAGCTGAAATTCAGCATCTGCCCGACATTCACCACCGCGACCCTTACATCAGCGGAATAGGTTCCGGCCGCCGGCACATCGATCGCGTAATCCGCCCAGGCGTTCTTCATGTTCCGGGGGAAGTTCAGCTGTTTCCCGCCTGTGGTGCAATTATAGACGAACAGGCAACCCTTCTGCTCGCCGGGGTAGACCGGATCCGCAAAACTGTTGGTAAACGATTCCGCCTCAAGGTGAATCGTGCCGGCCGCCACCTTGAAGGGTTCTTCGGGAACTTCCGGCGCGGGCACATAGACCGGCGAGGGGCCCAGCTTCGGCGCCGTGGCCATGATTTTCCCGGCAACCGCCCTGACGGCATCGGCCGCGTCCTTCGAGGCAAGGGTCGAGGCCAGCCGCCTCAAATGATCGACCTGCGTGAATTCCGCCCGGTGCTCCCGCTCCATGACCGCCTCGACGAAGACGGGCCCGGTCGTCCCCTCAAGCCTCGACACCTGCCAGCCACGGCCCTGAAGGACTTTCCAGGGGTTTCCGGGTTGAGGCTGTTCATCATAACAGGCTGTTTTTGCCGTGGCACAGGCATGGGCTGGTTGCCCCACGCCAATGGCCGGAATACCCCACGCCTGGCAGATAAAAACGGTCCATGACGATCTCGGCCCGCATTTGCCGCCGCCGGCCAGCACATTCGTGAAACAGCCCTCAAACTCGATCGGTGAATTCCGGCGCCACACTTCGCTTGTGGACAGGAAGACCTGTTCCTTGACCTTCAAGTCCGGACGCCAGGTGTTGATCATCGCCCGCCCCCAGGTAAGATCGCTGTCAGAGGCACCGGAGGAGACCACCTTGGTATATTCCCAAACCGTCAGGTTGTTGAAGCTGGGGAAGAGCTCATTGTTTTTCTGGGCGGCCTTGAAGTACTTGTACCGGTCCATGAAATTGGGAAGCACTTTGGCTGTGCCGGCGCCGATGCTGTGGGGCGGGGCAATGGCCGTTGCCATGGCCAGCTTGAGGCAGATCCCCTCCCTGGCGTCGGGATCGGCGCTGAGGATTTTCTGCCACCGGTCAAGGACATCGATGGAGACCGTGTCGCTGTTCTTCTCCCTGTCAGCGATAACCACGGAGCCAACGGATTCCAGGAACATCGTCATAACCTGCGTGTTCTTCAGGAGCCAGGCCAGGAATTCCGCATTTGCGGGGTTCGCCTTGGCAAAGGCGTTTAACTCCGTGACGCCGACCTTCGCTATCAGCTGGCTCTGGTCCAACGTGTTTACAAAGACAGGATCCGCGAGAAGGTCCTTCATGGCGGCATCGGATATCTTGGCCGGCTCGGCCGGAACTTTCCGGCTCACCCAGGCGGAGGCATTGGCATGGTACCCGGCAAAATCACCGGACTTGATGGCCGCATCCAGGTCGCCGGCATTGGGCTCCCAGGCATAACCATTCGATTTCCCCATGGTCAATAGACCCATGATTGCGATGACCGCAATGTGAATACCCATTCTTCCAGCTTTCATGTTGTCTTCTCCTGTTTCTTGTTAATAAATCATCAGCCTTCCGGCCCCAGCACAATCGTCTCCCCTGCCCGGGTCTTCAGCACAACCCGTTCCCCCTTCAACGTGTCCACCTTCCTGCCGTCGCGCTGGACCCCGATCGCCTTGCCCGGCCAGGGATTCACAAGGGTACAGGGCCGGCCCTTCTCGCTGACGACCTTGACAAACGTCACCTGGCCGCCCTTGAGTTCACTTGAGACCAGGAACGCCCCCTCCGCGCGCAGATTCAGGAATTTTGCATCCTTGTTTTTTGGCCAGACCGGGAACACCCGCAGCACCTGCCGGTGACTCATGCACAGCATCTCGGTGATTGTTCCGGGGACGGTGCTGCACTGCTCGACGGTCTCCGGCATGCCGTTGGGACGCTTGCGGGTGGTCGTCATGAGCGTCCCGAGCTTCTCCAGGATCACATCCGGGTCGTAGCCCACCCGTACCGCCGCCGGATACTGGCTGTTCTCGCCGTTGTTATTGAACCAGAAGGCGCCCCTGGCGGTGATCATGTTGCGCGCGATCTCGAGCAGTTTCGGATCGTCATCGAGACCGATCGCCCCGGACGGATAGATGTGCTGGGTGCCGCACGAGTTGCCATCAATCCACTCCGTGCCTCTCTCGCTGTAGCGGAAAATGATCTTGCCGTTCCGTTCGCATGTGGGAAAGGCGCTCAGGTTCCCGAGGATGT
Organism: uncultured Verrucomicrobiota bacterium; assembly: GCA_964568965.1. Lineage (GTDB taxonomy): Bacteria > Verrucomicrobiota > Kiritimatiellia > CAIKKV01 > CAITUY01 > JAABPW01. Next base: position 15,352 of record CAZMSS010000004.1, read on the forward strand.
GTTTCCATTTCTCGCGCCTGTCGGCATCGATGCCGAGCTCTTCACTCATATCAATGGCCGTTTCGAAGGCATTTCTCACCAGTCCCAGGGACATGCTGGAGTTGACGTCGAGTTGGGAATCCAACCCTTTGATATCGCCCGACTCCTGAATGGAATCGTTATAGATCACATAACGCCCGGGCGGAAGCTTGCTGACCGGAATCTTGTCCACCGGAACCCCGTCAACCATGGCAACAGGCGGAAGCACCAGGGCGTTTGTGGCAACCGAGGCGGTTGGTTTGCCCGCCCTATCGTTGGGTTCGAACCTCAGGTAATCTTCCCAGAAATTCGCCACTTCGAGCACAAACGGGTAGACGGTCTTCGCGTAGTCCTTGTCATAGGTGTGATACCAGTGCATGGACATGGGCACCACGGAGTAAGCGGCATTGCACTTCTGCCCCATGAAGCATCCCCCTGCCTGATACATCCGATCGGTCAAGTTGCCCTTGCGGCACGTCTCGATGCCCTTGGCGCCGATTCCCACGGAGTAATACACCCCACGCACATTGAGCAGATTCTTCGCATACCAGCGTCCGCGCTCCATGAACTCCAGGATCGGGGCGTGGTAGGCGTTCGCCTGCTCAAGGTGATTACATTTGTAAAGGGCATAGAACTGCGACTGGTAATCGAAGTTCAGGTGGTAATCCCCCGCCCAGCGGGGGTCGTCGCTGGTCACCCAGAGCCCGTAAAGCCCGGTGGGAAACTCGAGATCCCTCATGGCGCTGCCGATGCAGTAATTGGCGGCGTAGTAATTCTTCTCCAGGATCGGGTCGCCGATCTCAACCAGCGATTTGGCCCAGTACTCACTCCACCACTGGCGGTGTTCCTGCTCCAAAGCCTTGAGCTTGTCCGCGTTCAGGTCGAGCGCCAGCTTCTGCGCGGAGACCAGCGGCTCCTTGGCATCAAATGAACTCCGCATCGCCACCGCGATGGTGACTGTCCTCCCGGGCTGGAGGGTGAACTTCGGGCCCGGCTGCGATTTCTCCTTCGGCGGAGGCATTCTCCGGGGCGGCGGATCGGGAATGACCGTCACCGGTACAGGCTCCAGGTCAGGATGGGTCACCTTGGCCCCGACGACCGTCAGGGCGCAGGCGGCCGCCGTGGGAATCTTCACGTCATTGGTGAACGCCTTGGTGGCCCAGAGAATCGCGTCCTTGCGGCCCAGATCTTCAAGGGAGCCGCGTCCCGGCGCCGCCCACATCCGGGTTGCAACGTCCACCGGGGCGCCCGTCACGGACAGTTCGATAATCAGGACGTCCTCCGTCGCGGCGACAAAGGAGCGCATCACGACATTGGTGTTTCCGTTGACGAAACGGGACGTGGTCATGGCCGGATAGAACTGCTGCTCGACCAGGTAGGTGGCATTGGACAGGGCCGGGATCTGGATCTCCAGCCCGCCGAAGAGACGCGGGCCGCCCTTGCGATGACCGTCCGTCAACCGCCAGAAATTATTCTTGCTGATCCAGAACCGCTGGGATTCCGGCTTGCCGCTGATCACGGCGCCCAGACTGCCGTTCCCCAGGAGCGGACCATCAACCGTGTCTCGTGATGGAACCCGCCTTGGCGGCTCATTCATGACCGTCGTGTACTGCGAAACAATCCGTTCCGCCTCCATCAGTATGGTTTTGTCCGCGTTCGCTCCCAACGCCTGGCCCAGGGCCGAGAGACCGAACGTCACAACGACTGCAAGGTGCTGACTGATTTTATTTGTTTTCACTCGCACTCCAGAAGAGGGCTACATAATCTCAAAATAATAATATCACGTGTTCGCCGTGGACGCCCCCCCCTTTCGGGTGGTTTTCGTTTGTCCTGGCGCTGCGGTCTACTTCCTGAACTGAAAGCTCTCCACGCTCAGGAGACGGTTGCGCCCGCGAGCCTGAGTGGGCTGGAACACCAGATATAAGGCGTGGACTCCGGTGGTGGGCTGAATCGTACAGGTGACCGTTTCCCACAACTGCCAGCCCCCGGTGTGTTTGACTTTGCAGGAGCCGATGATCGGACCATCCGGACGATCCAGTCGCAATTCAATGGCGCCGCCCTCGGCCAGACTGGCCACACGGGCTTCAAAGGACGACACCCCCTCGCCAAAGTCGAGATACTTATACGCCGCCCAGTCCCCCTTGCGGATATGGGAGAGATATTCGCTGAGGGTATTGTTATGGCAGGTCAGCTCCGCCACCGAAGTGCGGATCGACAGGCCGGATACCAGGCAGGCGCGGTACGCCTCCATCTTCCGGGTGGCGGGAATCGGGCCTTCCCCCCCCTGGGTGGTCATTTCCACTTCCTTGATGCTGCCGTCCTCATTGAAATAGATCGGCTCGACGCAGGCTCGTCGGTTGTAGGCGCACCCTTGGGACGAACGGTGGTAGAAGATATACCACTGGCCCTTGAACTCCACCATCCCGCCATGGTTGTTCCAAGTCCCGATGTCGCAGCCCGCATTGTCGATGATCACGCCACCCTTCACAAAGGGGCCCAGCGGCGACTTGCTCGTGGCATACGAGAGGCGGGTCGCCTTGCCGCTGCTGATATCCGTATAGATGAGATAATAGATGCCGTTCCGCTTGCGTATGGAGGGCCCTTCATGGAACCCGTGGCTCTTTTCGTCGATCAAATGGGTGTTCAGGGTGTCGGGATCGATGGCCGTCAGCGACGGCTTCAGGCGGGCGGCCCGGCAATGGAACTGTCCCCAGTAATAGTAGACCTGCCCGTCGTCATCCACGAGCGCGGCCGGGTCAATGGCATCCCCATGGGCGCCTGCGACGGGAACCGCATTCTTGAACGGGCCGTAGGGGAAGGGACTGGTGGCCACCCCTTCACTCCGGTCCGCCAGGCAGTAATACATATGGTAGAGGCCATTGTGATAGATGCAATCGGGCGCGCACAATACCACGCCCGGGTATTCGCCCGCGGGATAGGCGTCTTCCGCACGGAAACTGACGCCGTGATCGGTCCAATTCACCAGATCCGCCGATGAGAACACGCGGTACTCGTTACTGCAGAACGCCACATCGCCGCTGAGATCATACGACCCGTAGATGTAGACGCGCCCGTCGTTCCAGACACGCGGTTCCGCATCAGGCACAAAATGTTCAATCGACAGGATAGGATTCATTCACGCTCCCCAATGACTTTCTGTTCTGTGGACGATTCAGGCGCAAGAAAATACAGACCCTTCCGCCCAGCGTCAACCCTCTATAGATCCCAGACCTCTTTATCCTTGCGGTTTCAGCACCCGATTGTGCAACATCCCCTCCCTTAACCAAGGAAAACCAAAACCATGAAAACCTGCATGTTCAAATCCGGCGACCGTGTTCTTTTCCAGGGCGACAGCATCACCGATGCGGACCGCGGCAAGCCAGCCGGACTCGGCAGCGGCTACGTCGCCATCCTGGGCGGCATGCTGCGCAGCCTGCGGCCGGACCTCAAGCTGGAGATCATCAACCGCGGCATCAGCGGCGACCGCACGGCCGAGCTGCTGGCACGCTGGAAACCCGATTGCCTGGACCTGAAGCCGGACGTGCTGTCACTCAAGATCGGGGTCAATGACGTCTGGCGCCTCCAGGGCGAGTGGAACGGCCAGAAATACATCCCCCTGCCGGAGTTCCGCGCCAACTGCATCAGCCTGCTCGACCAGGCTCGGGCAGCCGGAATCCGCAAATTCGTCCTGATCAGCCCCACCACCATCACGCAGGAGAATGTGTCCCGTCTCAATGATCTGCTCGGACAGTACGATGACGCCGTGCGCGAACTGGCCGGCCAGTACGATGCCGTATACGTGCCTGCCCGCGACGCGCTTCTGGCGGCACGCACAGAGCAACCGCAGGTCGTCTGGACCACCGATGGCTGCCATCCCTCGACCGCCGGCCACGCCCTGATCGCCGCCACCTGGCTCAAGGCCGTGGGGATCCTATGACCCCGGGTGCCGTGATCCACGGGTTTACCGTCAGGAAAGTCACCCCCGTCCCCGCCCTGCGCGGAACGGCCATTGAACTCGAACACGCGGCCAGCGGAGCGCGGGCACTGCACCTGCATTGCGAGGATACCGAGAACCTCTTCTCCATCAGTTTCCCCACACCGGCGCCCGATGACACCGGTGCTCCCCACATTCTCGAGCATTCCGTCCTCGCCGGCTCCCGGCAGTTCCCCGTCCGGGAACCGTTCTTCGAGATGCTGAAGTCCAGCATGGCCACCTTCATCAACGCCATGACCGGCCCCGACTGCACCTACTATCCCGTCTCCAGCAATGTCGAACGCGACCTGTTCAACCTGGCCGAGGTCTATTTCGACGCCGTGTTCCACCCGCTCCTCACCGAAAACACCTTCCGGCGCGAGGGACACCATCTCGCCCCCGTTGATCCTGAAAAACCGGCCGGCGACCTGACCGTCAGCGGCATCGTCTACAGCGAGATGAAGGGGGTCTTCTCGAACCCCGAGAGCAAACTCTTCTACACATGGATCCGGCACCTGCTTCCCGATACCCCCTACGCCCTGAATTATGCAGGCGACCCCGACGCGATCCCCAACCTGACCTTCGACCAGTTCAAGCGTTTCTATGAGACGCATTACCATCCCTCGAATGCCCTGTTCTTCTTCTACGGAAACATCCCGACCACCACCACCCTGGAGTTCCTGGAACCCCGCCTTGCCGGATACACCCGCCAGCCCCCGGTGGCCATCCCGTCCCGCCAACCGCGCTGGGCCAAACCCGCCACAAATACCGACATCTATCCGGCGTCCCAGGACGAACCCCTGTCGGAAAAAACCTTCATCGCCATGAACTGGCTGACCGGGAATGCCCTGGACCCCGAGCAGGCCGTGCTCCGTCATGTGCTCACCTATGTCCTGTTCGGCAACGAGGCCGCGCCCCTGAAAAAAGCGCTGGTCGATTCCAAGCTCGGTCAGGATATCCTCGAGTGCGGCGACATGGACCTCGGCCCCGAATCCGTTTTCAGCGTGGGCATCAAGGGTAGCGAGCCCGACCGCGTCACTGCTTTTGAGGACCTCGTGCTGTCGTCCCTCAAAACGATCGCCAGCCAGGGCGTGAAGCGGGAGTGGGTTGAGGCCGCCTTCCAGCAAACCGCCTACCATTACCTCGAAATCCAATCCATGTTCCCGCTCCACACCATGAACCATGTGCTCAACGCCTGGGTACTCGGGGCGGACCCGCTCACCTTTCTGGATATGGGCCGGCATCTGGAAGCCTGCCGGAAGCGGTATGATGCCGATCCCGGCCTCTTCTCCCGTCTCATCACGGAACAGTTGATCAACAATCCGCACCGGCTCACCACGGTGTTATGCCCTGATAAAACCTGCCAGGCCCGGACCGACGCGGCGTTCGCCGAACGCATGGCCGCGGAGCGTGCCCGCCGGACGGACGCCGAGATGCAACAGATTGCCGACGAGGCGGCCTCGATCGAGGACGATGCCGGCACGGCGAATTCCCCGGAACTGATCGCCCTGCTCCCCCAGCTGAAGGTGCGCGATCTGCCCGCCAAGCCGCGGAATATCCCGACCACGGTGGTGGAATTGAAGATCTCGGACGCAGGACGCAGGACGCAGGACGTATCGCTGCTGAGGAATGATGTGTTTTCGAATGGCGTCAATTATCTCCAGTTCAGCCTGAACCTGGCGGGGTTGCCCGACGATCTCTGGCAATATCTCCCCTATTACAGTGATGCCATCACCAAGCTCGGGGCGGCGGGTATGAATTACGAAATCATCGCGCAACGGATGGCGGCGGCGACCGGGGGCATCAGCTGCGCCCCGTCGTTCCAGCACCATGCCGGAATCCCGGGCCAGCCGGTGCTTACCATGCGCTTCGCCTGCAAGGCGCTCGACAACCAGATGGACAAGGCACTGGAGGTGCTCCGGGACCTGGTCTTTTCCATCGACCCGCGCGACAAAGAGCGGCTCCGGGATGTTCTCACCCAGACCCGCGCCGGGATCCGCAGTGACATCATGGAGAACGGGCTGAGCTACGCGCAATGCCACGCCGGGCAATACCTGACACCCATCGGCCTGCTGGATGAGCAGTGCCACGGAATTCCCCAGGCGGCCCTCGCGGCCGGGCTCTGCGACCGATTCGACGGCGAGGCGGAGTCCCTTATGGACCGCATCGAGCGAATCCGTGCTTTCCTCCTCTCCCCCGAGCGCCTGACCCTCAGCTTCACCGGCTCTGATTCCGCCTACAGCCTGGTCGAGTCCTCCGTCAAGGCGTGGATCAAGTCCATGCCCCCGCAGCGGGGATCTCAAACCTCGGATCTCAAATCTCAAATCTCAAATCCCCGCGAGGCCCTCGCGGTGCCGATCCAGGTCGCGCACTGCGCGCAGGGGATGCTGGCGCCGAAGCTCACGGATCCCCGCGCCGCGGCACTCGTCATCGGCACGCACATGGTCCGGTTCGACTATTTCCTCCCCGAGATCCGGCTCAAGGGGAACGCCTATGGGGGCGGGATGTCCTACAATCCCCTTTCGGGGACCCTGTTCATGACCTCGTTCCGCGACCCGCATGTGGTCCGCACGCTGGAGGTCTTCGCCAGGACGCCTGACTTTATGAAGACCACGGCCTGGTCGCAGGCCGATATTGACCGGGCGATTATTGGAACGGCAAAGGGTGACGAAAAACCCCTGCGTCCGGGCGAAGCCACCGGCGAGGCCCTGGCCCGCCATTTGCAGGGCGTGACGCCCGAACTCCGGGAAGCCTTCTACCAGTCCCGCCTCGCCGTCACCCCGGCCACCGCGCGCGACGCCCTTCTGGAGGTTCTCGAGACAGGTCTCAAATCGAGTCCGGTCTGCGTCCTCTCCAGCCGCGAGAAACTCGAAGAGGCGAACCGGAGTCTGGGCAGCGGAGCGTTGGCGATTACGGATGTGGTGATGTAAAGTCTTACTTCACAACCCACATCACAATCATCCCGGTAAGGATGACGATCACCCCGCCCCACAACAGCCTGCGCCTGCGGGCGGCCAAACGCTCCATCCCCGGCCCGTCCTCATCGTCCGGCGCGGGTTTGTCGCGCATATAATCCCGGTCATAGAGTCCCATCGTTAATCCTCCGCAAAGCCATGCCCATATTCTGTCCAAACGCCTGCTGATTTCCAGATTAAAGGGCACTTCCGAAATAATATCTTGAGGTTCAACATATTGTTTGCGACCAATCTTGCCCATGAATATCAATGTGTCCATATCCAAAACCAGCCAAACCAAACAGATTGACCTCTCCCACCTGCCGGTGACGCAGGTTGACAAGGGGTCACGGGGAGCGGCGATCTTCCTCCTGATCTTTGCCTGCCTCTGGGGCGGTATCCCCACGTTTGCCCTGATCAAAGCCCTTTCGTCGGGGACCATGCAGCCGGGAATGTGGGGCATCCTTATATTCAGCATCATCGGCAGCGGCATGTTCCTCGGCGGGCTCTACATGATGACCTGCAGCAGCAGCACCACGTTGTCCCTGGAGCAAGTGGACGTCATCAGAAAGTCGATCTTCGGGACGAAGCAGTGGACGGCACGGATGTCGGACTTTACCGGGATCCGCTGGCGGAGCGAGTACCATTCCGGCGGCAAGAACAGTCCCTCCTACACGCTCTATATCGTCGAACTGCTGCACCCCGACCCCAAGAAAGCGGTGCGGCTGTATGAATCACGGATGGACTTCGGCATCCGCGGCATCTGGGAGAACGCCTGCCGTACCCTCAACCTGCCCGCAGTCGAGGGCGAGGGCTCGGATCTCGTGACCCGCGCCGTCGAGGATCTCGACAAGTCCGTGAAGGACCTGGCCCGGGAAGGCAAACTCCATGTGGAGTTCGACCCTTCAAAACCGCCCCCCGCAGGGCTTACCCTGAAGGTGGACGGCAAGTTCCTTGAACTTTCCGTCAAGACGAAGAAAGGCTCCACATTCTTTGGCGGACTCCTCGGCCTCGTTTTCTCAGGAGTCTTTGTCTATATCGGCTTCTTCATCAAAGACTGTCCCATCCTCTTCGGCATCGTGGGTTGCGTGATCATGCTGATCGTCCTCCTCTCGGTGATCTGGTCACTCATCACCACGGAACAGATCCGCGTGGCGAAGGACGAGGTACATGTGCGCCGCCAGACGCCCTGGGGCCCGACCAACGGCACGCGAATCGATACCACCGGCGTGGAGATCGTGAGGATCGGGAAGAATAATGGCCAGGGCTCGGCGGGAGTCCTGATCGAGACCGACGGCGGCGCGCAAATGGTCGGGGCCGGACTTCCCGCCAATTGCCTGGAGTGGCTCAAGAACTGCATCCTTAAGGTCATCACGGCTTAGGCGCCTGTTCAAACTACCTCGGCTCAGCTGGGCCGCCCAGGGAAAACGCATCAAAATACAGAAGATATTGAACACCCGCTGGGAGTACCCAGCTCAAGCCGCGAAGCACGCGAAGGAGTTCAGGAGAAGACGACGGCCCTGCCAACGTTTCACGAATTTACGGGAGGCAGGCTTGCCTATGCGCCCCGCGTATCCGGAATGGGCTCGCCTCCCGCAAAATCCGAAGCCCGGTCTTTGAAGAAAACAATTTACCATCTTCAAGAAGGCTGTGTTGCGGTAATTTTCCAATCGGGTACTCACGATTGGAAAATTACCGCAACATTTCACACTTCATCAACATTTCTATCCCCCCTTTGCGAACTTCGCGACTTGAGCTGGGTACTCCCAGCGGGTGTTCAAATTCTTCGATTCCCGGGGACTCACGATGCGTCTGCCCTGCCGAGCCGTCTTGGATTACTTGACGCCCCCCCACCGCCGCCCTTATCTTTTCATCGAAATGCATACCCTTCGTATACCGGCTGAGTGGGAGGAGCAGGATGGCGTCCTGATGGCGTGGCCGCATGCGGCCACGGACTGGAAGCCCTACCTCACCCGCGTTCAGCAAACGTTCGCCCGGATCATCGCCGAGGCCAGCCACCACGCCCGCGTGCTGCTCGTGACCGAGGCCCCGGACGAGGCCCGGAGATTCCTCCGCGAGACCCATGCCGTCGAGAACCGCATCACGTTCTGCCCCATCCCCTGTAACGACACCTGGGCCCGTGATTTCGGGCCGATCACCATCTGCGAAAATAACCGGCCGGTCCTCCTGGATTTCGAATTCACCGGCTGGGGTGGAAAGTTCAAGGCCAACCTCGACAACGACATTTCCCTCAAGCTGAAGGAGCACGGCTTCTTTTGCGGGACCCACCTGCGGTCCCTCCACCTGATCCTCGAAGGCGGCAGCATCGAGAGCGACGGGCACGGCACCCTGCTCACCACGACCTCCTGCAATATCAACCCCAACCGCAATGCCCACATGACCCGGCAGGATACCGAGCTGGCTTTCAAGCAGTTCCTGGGCGTGTCCCGCGTCCTGTGGCTGGAGCACGGGTACCTGGCGGGGGACGACACGGACGGGCATATCGACATGCTGGCCCGCTTCGCCCCGCATAACACGATCGTCTACCAGTCGTGCGACGACAGCCTGGACGAACATTTCGTGGAACTCTCCGCCATGGCGGATGAACTGGAGGAATTCCGGACACTGGACGGGCAGCCCTACCGGCTCCTCGCGCTTCCCTGGCCTTCTCCGAAGCATGACGAGAACGGCGAGCGGCTCCCGGTTTCCTATGCGAATTTCCTGATCCTTAACGGTGCCGTGCTGGTTCCGATCTATGATGATCCCCGCGACGGCCATGCCCTTGACGTGATCGGACAGGCCTTTCCCGGCCGGAAGATTATCGGCATCGACTGTTCCGCCCTTATTCTCCAGCATGGTTCCCTGCATTGCGTGACCATGCAATTGCCCAAAGGAGTCCTGACATGCGTCCCCTGAAAGCCGCCCTCATCCAACATTCCTTCAGTCCCGACCGTACCGCGAACGTGGCGAAAAGCCTCGCCGCCATCCGGCAGGCCGCCCAGTCCGGTGCCCGGCTGGTTGTCCTCTCGGAACTTCACACCTCCCCGTATTTCTGCCAGGTTGAGGATCCGACCCTCTGCTCCCTGGCCGAACCCATCCCGGGGCCCCTGACCGATACCTTTGCCGCGGCTGCGAAGGAAAACAAGGTGGTTCTGGTGGGCTCCTTCTTCGAGCGGCGGGCGGCGGGACTGTACCACAACACGGCGGTGGTTTTTGAGACCGACGGCGAGATCGCCGGACTTTACCGCAAGATGCATATTCCGGATGACCCGGCCTATTACGAGAAATTCTATTTTACGCCCGGTGACCTTGGCTTCCACTCCATCCCGACCTCTGTCGGGAAGCTCGGGGTCCTGGTCTGCTGGGACCAGTGGTATCCCGAGGCGGCGCGGCTGATGGCGCTGGATGGTGCCGAGATCCTGATCTATCCCACCGCTATCGGCTGGGATCGCGGGGATGTCGAGACCGAGAAGCAGCGCCAGCTCGACGCGTGGGTGACCATCCAGCGGTCGCATGCCGTGGCCAACGGCCTGCCCGTGCTGAGCGTCAACCGTGTCGGCTTCGAACCGTCCCCGGCGGGAACGGGCGGGATCCAGTTCTGGGGCCACACCTTCGCGGCTGGCTCACAGGGCGAGTTTCTGGCCAGGGCGGGAAACGAGAAGGACGAGACCCTCCTTGTCGATCTGAATCCCGGCCGGGTCGAGGAAGTCCGCCGGATCTGGCCCTTCCTCCGCGACCGCCGCATCGACGCCTACGGCGACCTGACGAAGCGGTTCCGCGATAAGAAGTAGTGAGTATTCAGTTTTCAGTATTCAGATTAGTCCGAGAGCCAAGCTCTTTATCTGCACACTGAACACTTGATACTGAACACTTCCCCCTTCCTAGTACCTGTAGTGTGTGGGCTTGAAGGGGCCCTTGGCGGGGATGCCAAGATATTTGGACTGCTTGCGGGTGAGGGTTTCCAGTTTCACCCCCAGCTTGCCGAGGTGCAGGGCCGCAACCTTCTCATCCAGATTCTTGGGCAGCACATACACGCCCACCGGATATTTCGCGGTGTTCGTGAAGAGCTCGATCTGGGCCATTACCTGGTTGGTGAAGCTGTTCGACATCACGAAGCTCGGGTGCCCGGTGGCGCAGCCCAGGTTCACCAAGCGGCCCTCGGCCAGCATGATGATGCTCCGCTTGCTCGGGAAGGTGATCTTGTGGACCTGCGGCTTGATCTCCAGCCACTTGTACGGCTTCACCGCCTCAACCTGGATTTCACTGTCGAAGTGTCCGATGTTGCAGACGATGGCCATGTCCTTCATCTTGAGCATGTGCGCCTTGGTGATCACGTCGCAGCAACCCGTCGAGGTCACAAACACATCGCCGATCGTGCAGGCGTCCTCCATCGTCATCACCTGGTAGCCTTCCATCGCCGCCTGAAGGGCGCAGATGGGGTCGATCTCGGTGACGATCACCCGGGCGCCCTGCCCCTTGAGGGACTGGCAGCAGCCCTTGCCGACATCGCCGTATCCGGCGACGACGCAAACCTTGCCCGCCAGCATCACGTCCGTGGCGCGCATGATCCCGTCCACCAGCGAGTGGCGGCAACCATAAAGGTTGTCGAACTTCGACTTGGTGACCGAATCGTTGACATTGAAGGCGGGAATCATCAGCTCGCCGCGGGCATGCATCTGCTCCAGACGGTGCACGCCGGTGGTGGTCTCCTCGCTGATGCCGCGGATGGCCTTGATGATCCGGTGGAAGCGCTTCGGGTCGCGCTTGACGGACTTCTTGAGCTGGGCGAGCAGGATGGCCTCCTCGCGGCTTTCGGGCTTGCGGTTCAGGATGGAGGGGTCTTCCTCGGCGCGATAGCCGAGATGGACGAAGAGGGTGGCGTCGCCGCCGTCATCCAGGATCATATTCGGGCCCTTGCCGTTGCCCCAGTCGAGGATGCGGTCCGTGTAATCCCAGTACTCCTCAAGGGTTTCACCCTTGGTGGCGAACACCGGGGTGCCCTTGGCCGCGATGGCGGCGGCGGCGTGATCCTGGGTGGAGAAGATGTTGCAGCTCGCCCAGCGGACCCTGGCGCCGAGGTGCTGGAGGGTCTCGATCAGCACGGCCGTCTGGATGGTCATGTGCAGTGAGCCGGTGATATTGGCACCCTTGAGCGGCTTCTGCCGGCCATACTCATCGCGCATGGCCATCAGCCCGGGCATTTCCTTCTCGGCGAGTTCGATTTCCTTGCGTCCGAAATCGGCGAGCTTCATGTCTTTGACAAGATAATCAGTTTTCTTCATGTGTTACTCCCCTTGATGAATTTGCAGAATCATTATGATAACAGGAGCCGGAAATGTGTCGAGAGTCGAGTTTGCCGGAAGCCTTCAGTTTTATTTGGCGGGCGTGAAGATAAAGATCAGGTCCTTATCCATGCCCAGCGGCTCCTCGGATATCTCAAAGGCAAGGAGGTTCTCGAGGGCGACAAGGCCATGTTCCATGCCGGGACAAAACTCCGCCCCATCGCCGGGCAGCATCACCCTGTGATTTAAGGAGTTGTCCGCGGCCCGGTAGAGAAGCAGGGCCACTCCCTCCTTCACCGTGATGGCCTCCATCTTCCTTGAATGCTTCTCAAAGGCGAGATAACACCCTTTCCTGACGACCAGGTACTTTTCCACATGCGGTTCATTTCTCGTCATGATGGCGACACCGCCCCACGCCGTGAGGATGTTCATCGCCCCCCCTTCCCCGATCCTGCGCAAGAGCACCGGGAAGGATATTTCACTTTCCGCCCATTTGACTGAATCGTTCCACGCCTGGATCGCCCTGCGGCAAAACCCGTTAAAACTTTCATTTGAGTCAAAGGCGGTTTCTCCGGCCATTGCCTTATTGAATCGGGAAAGTCGCGGATCTGGATTCGGTGTGTAAGTCATAAAACATCCATTCTGAACTTCACGAGAGGAAACTATCACACGGATTATTGGAGGCAAAGCGCCAAGACAAGGGCGGTTATCTCATAAGATGCTGCATTAACGACGACAACGATGTCGATTGAAGAATAAAAAAAGGCCGCCAACCTTTCGGCGACGGCCTTGCGACTCACCAGACAAATTAACCCAGGATCGCGTCCTTGCAGGCCTTGGCGATGCGGAACTTCAGCACGCGCTTGGCGGGAATCTTGATCGTGGCGCCGGTCGCGGGATTGCGGCCCATGCGCGCCTTGCGGTTCACCAGCACCAGCTTGCCCAGGCCGGGAAGCGTGAAGCTGTTCTTGGCGTTCTTGTACGCCATACCGACCAACGCCGCGATCACCGCGTCGGCCTGCTTCTTGGTGAGCTCGGTCGCTTCCGCCACGCTCGTTATGATCTGGTTCTTGGTCAATGCCTTTGCCGTCTTCGCTGCTTTTGCCATCTGGATATCTCCTGTTTTTATACGGGGCTCAGCCGTTATGGCACGCCCTCAGGAGGTGCACTATCGCAGGTTTCCCCAGGAATGCAATCACCTGCGCAAGGCGTGAGCATGTAGACACAACACGACAGCCGGAATCAAGGAGCACAGAGGGAGTGAAAACGCGTGAATCGGGTCAGTCACAGGATCAAGCGCTATTCGGCTCACGCTTATCTGGAGGAGCTATGACTACCCTTTAGTCATCCGGCTTTTTGAAGATACAAAACGGGCGGGAAAGTCTCCTCAGCCGCATCGAGACGGCAACCAAGAAAGAGGGCCATCGTGACGCTCGCGGTTTGAACCCAAATTCACTTTCTACCAGCCTTCATCATATGAGTTTTTTTCCGGGCGTCTTATTTATTAATGTCCTCGCAATAGACAGGATATTCCTCAGGGTCAGACGCCGCCCGGAGGCCGGCGTCCACCAGTTTAGAGTCATTCCGAGCGGAACAGCGAAACCGGCAGGCCCTCTTTGTTCATCAAATTGGGTTGGGCCAGATCCTTCCAGGCAAAACGGACTGCGGTTGGCGAGGCAACCTTGTCGCTACTGACGACAAGGGTCTCGCCATCAATCTTTGCCACAGCCTGCACAAAAACGCCGTCAGCGCCGGCAATCTCAAAGGAGTCGGGATCCTTGTTATCCCGCGTCACCAGGCCGCCGCCCACGGAATCAAAACTGATGCGGAGTTTTCCGCCCTCCGCCTTGGCGGACTTGAACCGGGGACCGCAATAGACGAGATCCTTCTGCCCGTAATCCTTTGCCAGCGCCCAAAGCGCGAGGCGTTTGCCGATGGCCTGCTTGTTTCGGGGATGTCCACCGCCGAAATTGTCATGGGCGTCACAGGTATCCGTTGAGGCCGCCATACCGGTATTGGTAATGGAGAGTGCCGCGTTCTGGGCTTGGAGCAGCAACGGCAGCGCGCCACCGTAAGTATTCGGTGTTATCTGGACGAAATAGAAGGGAAAGTCGCCCTGACGCCACACGTGCCGCCACCCGCCGATCAACGCCTTCATCTTGTCCAGGTAACGCATCCCATCGCCACAATTGGATTCCCCCTGGTACCAGAGCGCCCCCCGGATCGAAAAGGGAACGAGCGGATAGATCATGCCATTATACAGGACGGGGCCGCCCTCTGCGGGCATCGGGCTTCCCATGGAAAGTTCTGCCGGCAGAGGCCCGCCGTGCGCCAGGGCCGCCCGCGCCCTGGGAATGGCGGTTTCCAGCATATCCAGCGTGGCCGCGAGTTTCGTGCGGGCTGAACTGGCAGACGCCTCAATGCCCTGAATGGTTGGCTGCAAGGCCGGCACGGTGGCCAATCCCTCGGGCGCAGTCCACAACTCAATCTGTGTGGCGCCCTGGGAGGCGGTGATCATTCCCACCGGCACCTTCAGAGTCTTGTGAATCTCGCGGCCGAAAAAATACCCCACTGCGGAGAAGTTGGCCAGCGAGTCATTTGTTGGTGAACACACAAACCAGCGGGCCTTGACATCATTCAAGGGAAGCCCCGCCGGGGTGCGGGGAATCAACAGCATTCGCATCCCGGGATAATCGGCAGCCTTGATCTCCTGTTCGGCGTTCTCGGCATGCCTCAGTTCGAATTCCATATTCGACTGCCCGGAACAGACCCAGACTTCCCCGACCAGGATGTTGGTGATTTTCAACATGTTTTTGCCGGTCACAGTCAACTCGTGGGGACCTCCCGGCTTCATTGCCGGCAGTTCGACCTTCCAGTCGCCATTCGCGTCCGCCGTCGTTTTCACCGTGTTTCCGGAGAGAAGGACTTTGACGTTCTCGCCCGGCTCGGCCCATCCCCAGATCCGGATCGTCTTGTCACACTGCACCACCATGTTATCACTGAATAAATTAGGCAGCCGGACATCCGCAAAAGCTGAAACAGAGAGAGAAAACACGGTGGCCGCAAAGATCAAATATAGTCTAGTCATGTCGTTATCCTCCTTTAAGCACAATGCATAATCCCAACCGGAACGGCTGGTTGCCAAAGGCAACCAGTATCACGGGTCAAGTTGCTATACTGAGCGCATTACCATGTCACGAGAATAATTGGCGGGTAAGTCCAACTCTGCAAAACACAAATGCTAGGCAGATCCGGGAGCGAGAGTCAGCGAATCATGACTGGTCGGAGACCATCCGTAGCTCAAGCCCATCAGGGCGCAGAGCGAAGGATGGAGCGGGCGACCGGGTTCGAACCGGCGACCATCTGCTTGGAAGGCAGAGACTCTACCAACTGAGTTACACCCGCTTGAAGGAAGATGGTTAACTTATACCAGACCCCAGTTCCGGCGTCAATTCAATGGCGCGCTCGGGGTTCCGGTTGTCAATCCTACGCCCCACCGCGGCATACCGACGGATGCGTTCCTGGAGGGGCAGCGCCGCCAGGGGGTTGCGGGGACTGAAGAGGTTCAGGCTGGGATTGAGCGTCGCCAGCTTCTCATGGGCGATCAGGGCCCAGGTGGCCTCGGTCAGGTGCCGGAACGGCGGGGTCATGATGATGGGGCAACTGAATGTCTGGCGTGAGCTGTTGATGTCTACCCCGCTGATTTCCATCAGTTCGTTCTCCGCACAAAGCTTCTGGAGGCGGAGCAGCTGGTCCAGGGTGTTCCGGGGCGGCATATAGGTGATGGCCTTGAAGCCGATCCGCTTCAACTCCGGCATCAGTTCATCCAGATAGTCATCCTCGAACTTCTCCGCCTTCTTGTCTCCGGTGGGGGACTCGCCGACATCGCCGAGGTAGGCATAGGCAGGGATGGCGCCGATGTCGTTGGCGAATTGAACCGCCTTGTAGATTGAAATGCATTCCCGGCCGTCGGGCTGGACGAACATGCGGGGCACCAGCGAGGACTTGAACAATCCCAGCAGGTCATAAGCGTAATGGGGATTGGCGGGATCCAGAAGCATACCTTCCAGTTTCGCGGGGACCTCGGTGCCGAGCTTCTCCCGGACAACCCGGATCAGCGCCATGCCCTTGCCATACGTCGCGATTAACTTCAGCGACAACGCATAAAGGATATGACGCTCGGTGATGGAGCCCCCCGCGGGCGCCTGTGAAAGGGAGGCCACATCCCGGTCGAACTCCAGGGGCTGTAGCCCGGCTTCCCGGAGAATGCCGTTCAGGAGGTTGACCTGCAGGCGGTCCCTCTGGATGCGCGCCTCGTTCATCGGCCGCAGGAACTCCATAGCCACGTCGAATTTTGTGGCGGGAATGCCATGCACGGCCATGTAGCTGTTGTTCAGGGTGTCGGGATTGTTGGTCTTGCGCCCCTCCACGGCGGTGCCGGTCATATCCACCCGCATCTCAAACCCGGCAGTGGAGGCGATATTGATGGCCTTGCAGGCCTCGAGCATTTCAGCACAGCCGGAGACCGAGTCGTGATCCATGATCCCCACCGCCTGAAGCCCGGCCTGGGCCGCCTTCACAGCGGCCATAACGGGGGTGTAGGGACTGAAGGAGTAGATGGTGTGGACGTGGTTATTGACTTCATCGGTGGGCGTCACACCCTGTTTTACCGACTCCCCCAGCTCCCTCGCCGCCGCCAATCGTTCCGCCACATTTAAACTGTTCAACCTCTTCATCGCCCCCCACCACCTCTACTTGATCTCAACATTAGGCAGGACCACGCTGGCGATTTCTTCCAGGCTGCTGTGGCTTCGAACCGCCTCCTTGACGTACCTGGCCACCTGGGCACGATGCTTTTCGTCCCGTCCCGTTGCCTCATAGATATACAACGCCACTGCAAAATTGGCACGGGCCTTGTCCCGCTTCGTGAGGCTGGCATTGTCAACATAGCGCTGCACAAACCGCATGATCTGCTGGGGCGGCACCATGGTCCAGGGAATCTGGCCGCCCCGGATGCTGATCTTGTCCTCATCGCCCCCCAGGATATCCTTGGTTCCCAGCCAGCCGAAGGCATAGCCGCTGTCGGGATTGGTTTTCACATCCTCCTTGATCCCCTCGATGAAGAGCGTTTTGAGCTCGACCAGCATCTGGCAGGCCTTGATTGTCTGCTTGCCGGCGGCCTTGCCCTCATCCGTCCGGAGGCCTTTCACGCACATTTCCATCTTGGCCAGCACCTCCTTGAAGAGATGCTGCTGGATTTGAACCCCGCTTTCCTTCCGGACGGCGTCAAGCTGGTCGAGCTCTGCCTGGACCGCGGCTTTTTTCTCGGCCTCCGCCTTTTCCTTCGCGAGCCGTTCCGCCTCGACCCTGTCCGCCTCCGCCTTCTCAAGGGCGGCCTGTGCGACGGCCGCGGCCTTCGCCCTGATTTCCTTGTCCAGTTTCTTCCTCAGGGCCTCAAGATTGTCCACCGCCTTGCGGGTCTTCTCCGTCTCCGGCACGAGGGATAGAACCAGCTCCCTGGATTTCTCGGGGGCATTGGCGATTGACACCAGCTTCCGGTTCATGGCGGCGGAATTCGAATGCGCCAGGATCCCCTGCCGCGTGGACCCGACCAGGTCGTTCAGCCCATTCAGTTCAACCGAGGCCGAAGCCAGCGTGCCGGTGACATAACGCTGCACAATCCCCAGATTCGCCAGGGCGTTGGTCCGATCCGATTCCTGGGGAGCCAGCGGTCCCTCCGTGATGAACTTTACCGTCTCCGTGGCGTTGGAGAACCATCCTTTGGCCCGGACTCCGTGGTTGGACGCATCCACCACAACCGCCTGAAGTTCGGTCCAGATCTGGTCGGCCTTCTTCCGGTATTTTGCGGCGAGCGCTTTCTCCTGCTCCTCCTCAGACCGGTTTTTCTGGTAGACGACTATGGCGGTAATCCCCCCCGCCACGCCCATGAGGCCCAGAAGACCCCGATAATTATCTTCCATCGGCCGGATGATTTCCGCGCCGTGGCGGAGGTTGCCTTGCCCGGACTATCCCCCCGTGAAGCCATGGAGGCCGTCACAGGTCCCACTATCGTGGGCGCGCCACCAAGGGCCGATCCTTTTTTCTTGGCGAGAACGATCCTGGACCCCTTCTTGGACGGCTGCCCGAACACGGGCGTTGCCGCAGGCTTCAAGGAGGGAAGAATCCTCCGCATATCCGCGAGGACGGACGCATAATTCGGATAGCGCTTCAGGGGATCCGCCTCCAGCATGCGGGCGACAAGGGCCTCAAGCTCGGGACTGGTGTCCGGGCGCAATGACCGCAGGAGCGGGGCGGGGTTTTTCAGTCGCGCCTTCACCACATCCATCGGCGTTTCCCCGTCAAAAGGCGGCTTCAGGGTCAGGGCATGAAACAAGGTCCCGCCCAGGCTGTAGATATCCGAACGGGCATCCGAAGGGTGGCCCCGGAGCTTTTCCGGCGCAATGTAGTAAGGTGTGCCCCAGATGCCCTTTGCGGTTCCGCCTTCACTGCTTTCCTTGAAGCGGGCCAACCCGAAATCCACCACCTTGGCAATGCCGTTGTTATCCAGGAGGATGTTCTCGGGCTTGACGTCGCCATGGATCAGGTTGATGGCCGCCGCGGCATTGAGTCCCTCCGCCACGTCGATTGTCATCTTGAGGATCAGGGCTTCGTTCAGGGGTTCGCCGGCGGAAATCATCTGGTCCATCCGCCCGCCTTCCAGAAGCTCCATCGCCATGTAAGGCTGCCCATGCGCCACGCCGAAGGAATAAATCTGGACGATGTTGGGGTGGTTCAGCGCAGCAGCCGCCTGGGCTTCACGCCGGAACGTTTCCACAAATTCAGGATTACCGCCGAAGGAGGATTGCATGACCTTCACCGCCACCCAGCGGTCCAGCCCCGTGTCGCGGCCGCGATAGACAGCCCCCATGCCGCCCTTGCCCAGCAGATCCACCAGCAGGAACACCCCGATCTTTGCGGGAACATGCTGTTTCATGCCGCACTCGGGACAGGCGATTTCAACAAATGCGGGAAGACTCGACACATCCATCAGGTGCTGGCATTTCAGGCACGCGGTCTCATGAACCGGATCCATTACTATATCGGTATGTCCTGTCTCCATATTTATCCGCAAACGTCTATTGTTTTCGCAGCTGGATTCTGCCTATTATGTGACTTTGTGTCCATAGAAATTGAGGTCATTTAACCATGGATCCCGTCTGTTTTCATATAGGCTCTCATCCCATATACTGGTATGGCGTGATGATGGCGTTGGCCTTTCTTGCCGGACTCCTCCACTGGCAGTGGCTGGGACATCGGACCGGCCGGGATGTGGCGCTGGCCGGGGACCTGGCCTTCTGGCTCATGGTCGGGGGGATCCTGGGCGCTCGCCTCGCCTATGTCCTTTCCAATCTTGACTATTATCTCGCCGCCCCGCAGGAAATCATCCGGGTCGATCAGGGAGGGTTGATCTTCTACGGGGGCTTTATCGGGGGCGTGATCATGTTTTTCGCGCTGGCCCGATGGCGGCGGATCAAGCCCCTTGATCTCGCCGATTTCACCATCACCGCCCTTCCGCTCGGGCATGCCTTTGGCAGGATCGGATGTTTCCTCAACGGCTGCTGCGGCGGTTGTCCCGCGTCCCACCCCTCACTCCTGACCGGGGAACTGGCCCGCTATCCCGTCCAGATTTACGAAGCCGTCTTCAACCTGGGGGTTTATGCGTTTCTCACCTGGTTCTACCTGCGCCGGCGAAACCACCGGCACGGCTCTGTCCTCGCCCTCTATTTGATGACCTACCCGATCATCCGGTTCCTTCTGGAATTCATCCGCGGCGATGAGCGCATGCGGGTGGGCACCCTCGATGTGGCCCAGATGATCAGCCTGAGCCTGATCCTGGTCGGGCTCGCCCTGTGGTGGTATGTGAGCCATATTCGCAAATCCTCCACTCTGAACCCTGAACCCTGAACCCTCCGGACCCACCCTTGTCAAATATCCGCGAGTATATCGTCACCCCCGACGGCGCCGGCAAACGGTTTGACGCCTGGCTCAGCACCCAGGACCAGGACCTGTCCCGGGCCCGTATCCAGGACCTCATTCAGGGTGGCCACATCCTCCTGAACGGAAAATGCGCCAAGCCCAGCCATAAGCTGGCCGTCGGCCAGACGATCACCCTCTCCATCCCGCCGCCTGTTGAGGTCGAGCTGAAACCCGAGGCCATTCCACTCGACGTGCTGTTCGAGGATTCCGACCTGATCGTGGTCAACAAGCCTGCCGGGTTGGTCGTCCATCCCGCCGCCGGCCACGCCTCCGGCACCCTCGTCAACGCCCTCCTCGCCCACTGCCCTGACCTGGCGGGCATCGGCGGGGAGAAGCGGCCCGGGATTGTTCACCGGCTCGACCGCGACACGACCGGCGTGATGGTGGTGGCGAAACACGAGACGGCCATGCGTTCGCTCGTGAACCAGTTCCGGCACAGGCAGGTGACCAAGGAATATCTGGCGCTCGTCTGGGGCCACCTGAACCCTCCCTCCGGACGGGCGGAAACCCTCATCGGCAGAAACCCGAACGACCGCAAGAAAATGTGCACCGAACCCCATGTCGGACGGCCCGCGGTGACGCTTTACGAAACCGCTGAGATGTTCAAGGCCGCCTCCCTCGTGCGCGTCCGCATCGAGACCGGCCGCACCCACCAGATCCGCGTCCACATGGCCTACCTCGGCCACTCCATTGTCGGCGACCCCCAGTACGGC
>CAZMSS010000005.1:0-1354 GCA_964568965.1 uncultured Verrucomicrobiota bacterium
CACCTCTCTATTCGTCGGCAGCGTCAGATGTGTATAAGAGACAGCCTCGCACCCTCGCGGGAACACCATGCCCGCCGGGAGGCAGATCGGGAGCAATGCCAGAAAGGCGGCGGAAAGAACCCGTGCGATTGAGACATACTCACCTGCCGGGCGGATCCATCCCGCACCCAGACGCAAGGCAAGCATTACAACCGGTAGCGCAAGGGTGAGCCAAAGAAACGGCAAAAAGAGAGAAAAGGAACGACTGTCGATTGCCGGGAGCGAGGCCTTTCCCGAAAGACTTTTCCCCAGCCCGGCGCCGGCGCCGATCAGGACCAGCCAGACTGAAAACACGATGCCGATCGTCAGTTCATTCCCCAGGCACAGGATCGCCAGCTCACGGGTCACCAGCATCTGGGCCAGCAGGGTGTAGATACCCAGAGAGAACATGGCAGTTAAGAGATGCATAGTGTTCAGTGGGCAGTGTTCAGTGTTCAGTGTTCAGTGTGAAGTGTTCAGTATTCAGTGTGAAGTGTTCAGTATTCAGTGTTCAGTGTTCAGTGGGAAGAAATCAGTGTTCAGCGGGAAGAGACTATGAAGACTTACTCTCTTCTGAATACTGAATACCGAACACTGAACACTCTCCTCACTCCGACAGCACGACGCTCTCAAAGACCTTGAAATGGGCGCCTTCGCGCCAGGCATTGGCAGGCAGCCCGGCCTTCTGACTGAGCGACGAGAGGGTCTCCTCCACCGTCCATCCCTGCTCTGTCGCCACTTCGGGCAGATACACGGCACGATGGCTGCCCTTTTCCATAATGATCCCCTGTTGCCCGATCTTGAAATCGGCAATCGAGGCAATGTCACGGATGGGGCTCAGGATCGAGACATCCACCGTTATCCGGGACAACTCGCCGGGCTGGACGGGATCAAAGCGCGGGTCTCGCAGTGCCGCATTGATGGCATTGTCATGAACCGAAACATACAGCGGCTCGACCGGCGCCAACGAGCCGATGCACCCGCGCAATCCCCCCCTGATCTTGAGAGTCACAAACGTCGCCGTGTCGGCTTTCATCAGCGGGGTGAGCGTATACCGCCCAAAGTCGAATGTTCCCTTCTTCCCCTCGACGCACCATTTCAGCGTGTCACGCGCAATGGCAAAGAGTGTGGTTTTTTCTGCCTCGCTCAACCCCGGCGTCCAGGTTCCACTCCGATGTTCTTTCACGACAGGACCCTCCTTTATCACGGCTTTCTTTTCTTCCCTCAACACAACGACCGGAGTCTTTCCGGCAAAAAATCCGATCGCCGCATACGATACAGAATTGCGGGTGTCGCCCGTCAACTCCCCCGAAGTGGCAGTATCCAGGACCTGGCC
>CAZMSS010000005.1:1364-34827 GCA_964568965.1 uncultured Verrucomicrobiota bacterium
TATTCGTAGGCAGCGTCAGATGTGTATAAGAGACAGATCCAGGACCTGGCCCACCCCCCCTTTCAATCCCGCCTGCCTCAGGGTAGCCATCAGGATTCTGATGGGCATTTCGCCGCAAATCGTATCATGGGTGGCGGCGCAATGATCCTGGAATCCCTTTTCATCTAGGGCGGCAATACGGCCACTGGCCAGGGCCAGCCACTGCCGGAGCCGCTCCGGCACCTTGTCGGCAAACGGCTGATACCCGTAATTCGGGCCGAAGTGGGTGAAGTCCGAGGAGGCCAGAAGCAGCGTCCTGCTCCCCACATAGGGGGACAGTGCCGCGCTGACTGCCTCGATGTCCACGGCCCCCTCCTGTCCGCAGATCAGGGGGACGACAAGGAAAGAGCGGGCGGTCTTCTGGAGGAAGGGCAACTGGACTTCGATGGCATGCTCCCGGACGGCCGCCCGGGGAACCGTGACGAAGCCCATGGTCTTCCGCAAGGCATCACAAACCGCCCGGTCAATCGCCACGGTCCCCAGCGGCGTCGAATAGGCCGTCAGCGCGGGATCCGGAAGCGACACCCCGGGTACGGCGGCATGATGCGACGGGCACAGGATGATCACCCGGTCATACTGGCCGCTGGAGATCAGCGAGTACACGCTGGCCGCGCACCGTCCCGAGTAAACATAGCCGGCATGGGGCGCCACAGCGGCGATCAGGGCTCCGGTTGTCGCGGGGCGGACCGCCTGTTTCAGCAGGGTGTCCACCTGACGGTCAAGCGCGAAGGGGGCTCCCTCGTAAAAGGCGCCGGCGACCGCCGGGGGCCTGACATCGCCTGCGCGGCAGCCGGAGGCCACCAACAGGACCAGTAAAAATAACCGAACCATTTCAGTCCCTCCACCGTTTATGTGTTTGAGACTCGTCTCAAAGAAAGTATATACTTGGCGCCCATCAGTTAAAGAAGGAAACGCATCATGACTAAAAATATCTCATTCAGCCTATTGTGCCTTATCGGCTTCACAACAGCGGCCATCGCCGCATCCGACACACCCGAAGCGACCCTCGTCACCAAGCAGGCGGTGGGCGGAACCGTTGACATCTCCACGGCCAAGGAGGCCGATGCCGCCGTGACCCGCGCCCTGGACTGGCTGGCGTC
This sequence comes from uncultured Verrucomicrobiota bacterium, assembly GCA_964568965.1. GTDB lineage: Bacteria > Verrucomicrobiota > Kiritimatiellia > CAIKKV01 > CAITUY01 > JAABPW01. The sequence continues at coordinate 2,504 of CAZMSS010000005.1, forward strand.
CCAGCAGAAACCCGACGGGTCGTGGTCGGAGGCCAGTTTTCCCGCGCTGACCGCCCTGCCTTGCTGGGCCTTCGCCCTGAGCAACCATCCTAAAAAGGCTGAAATCACCGCCAAAGCCGCCCAGTTTATCCTCAGTTGCGTGCAACCTGACGGGGGTATCTATAAGAAGATTCCCGGCAAGGGCGGCGGCCTGAGCAATTACAACACGGCGCTCGCGATGACGGCCCTCCAGCAGCTCAATGACCCCAAATATGTGCCCGTGATCCTCAATGCCCGCAAGTTCGTGGCGGCAGGGCAGCATTTCGGGAACGACATCTATGAAGGCGGCATGGGGTATGACCAGGCAAACGGACGCGCCTACGCCGACCTCAGTGACTCCGTGATCGCCTATGAGGCCATGCGCCTGACGCAGGCGACGGAAGATCTCCGCGACAAGTCGGAGGCGCATGTGGACCTGGACTGGGTGGCCGCCCGGAAATTCGTCGAGAGCATCCAGAACAAGGCTTCCTCCGGGAGCAACAATGTCGGCGGCTTCGCCTACCGTCCCGACGAGAGCAAAGCCGGCACCGAGACCAACAAGGAGGGCGTGGTCGTGTTCCGCTCCTTCGGTAGCATGACCTATGCGGGAATGCTCAGCCTGATCTACACCGACGTCAAAAAAGACGATCCGCGGGTCCTCTCCGCCTTCGACTGGGCCACCAAGCACTGGACCCTGGACGAAAATCCGGGCATGGGCGACCAAGGCCTGTTCTACTTCTACAATGTCCTCAGCAAATCCCTCGCTACCTTCGGACGGGAGTCCATCCCGGCCAAGGGGAAGGATCCTGTTTTCTGGCGCCGGGCCCTGGTTGAAAAACTTGTCAGCCTGCAGAAGATCGACTCCAAGACAGGCCACGGCTACTGGATTAACAGCAATAACCGCTACTGGGAAGCCAACAACGTGCTCGTGACCTCCTACAGCCTGATTGCCCTCGAGATCGCTCTGGGCAAGTAGACCGTATAGGCAGGGGTTGCAGAAGTTACATCGCCATTACACCCCAGGGCTCAAGGGGGCGGCAAGCCTTCATTCATGCTGCCGGTTCGGTAACCCTGGAGGTCGGCGGCAACATAAAGGAAGCCAGCCGCCTTGGCCGCCTTTACAACAGCAGCGCGGGTGACGGGGTCGCAGAGACGCGGGAGCTCTGACGGCTCCACTTCAATCCGGGCGATCTCGCCGTGGTGCCGGACCCTCAACTGCTTGAACCCCATCTTCCACAGGACGTTTTCAACCTGGTCAATCGCCTTGAGTTTGTCGGCGGTAATCGGGGTGCCATAGGGAATCCGTGAGGCCAGACAGGCCAGCGATGGCTTGTCGGCCGTGGGCAGGCCCATCTCCCGCGACAGGGCGCGGACCTCGTCCTTGGTTAATCCCACCTCGAGCAGCGGACTGATCACCCCGCCCTCTGCGGCGGCTCTCCGCCCCGGCCGGTGGTCGCCCAGATCATCCATCGTGGTGCCGTCGGCTATGAACTTGAGCCCCTCCCGCTCCGCCACATCGCGGACGAAATGAACGAGTTCCTTCTTGCAGTAATAGCAGCGGTCCGGCGGGTTCTGCGCAAAGCAGGGATCATCCAGCTCGTGGGTGGAAATCTCGATATGCCGGATCCCGATGCGTTTCGCCAGATCCACCGCCTCCTGCTGCTCCCACTCGGGATAGGTGGGTGACAAGGCTGTTACCGCAATGGCCCGGGCCCCCAATACCTGCACCGACACGGCCGCCAGAAAGGTGCTGTCCACCCCGCCTGAAAATGCCACGGCCACGCCGCCCGTCTCACGGAGCCGGTCTTGAAGCTTTATTAGTTTGTCCTTCATCATTCGCTCCCTGCAACATCATCACGACAACCGGCGCCGAGGGATTGGACACCGCCACGCGCCATTCCGTAAGACCCTGCGGGCCGGGGTCGCTCCCCTTCACCGCCTCGACCTTCCACCCCTGCTTATGCGCCTCATCCAGAATGGCCTGGGGCTCATGACCCAGCATCGAACCCGTCAGGATCGTTTCCGCCTCCAGGATCGCCAGCCCGCGCAAACGGGAAAACTCCTCGGCCCTGAGGGTCTGGAGATGAACCCGCACCAGAACACCCACGATCACGCCGAGAATGGCGAGGGCGACCAGGGACTCGATGAGGGTAAATCCGCTAGAACTGCCCGCTACTGATATCCGCCGCTTCACCGGTTCCGCCTTCCTCGCCATCGGAGCCATAGCTGATGATCTCGTAGGGTTCGCCCTTGCGGCCCGGCACCAGGTATATATAGGGATGCCCCCAGGGATCATCCGGCAGTTTCCGGCTCTCCAGGTACCCCTCAGCCGGATAGTCTTTGGGCAGTGGCGGGATCTTCGGCTCCACGCAAAGCGCCTCCAACCCCTGAGCGGTGCCGGGATACTGGGCATGCGCAGCCTTGTACATCTGCAGCGCTGTCTGGAAGGTCTTGATCTGGGAGTGCGCCGCCGTCAGCTTCGCCTTGCGCAGATACCCCGCCACCGACAGGCCAACGACGCCGGACAGAATGCCGATGATCGTCATGGCAATCAGGATTTCAATCAATGTAAAACCATTTCTCCGATTCATGAGTCCTCCCCGTCGCCGCCCAGTTTTCCACCGCAGAATTTCTCGTAGAGGGCATCCAACTTCCCGAGATAGTACGGCACATTTTCATCCCGCTCAACGGGATTCCACTCCGAGACCAGCCGGGCGGAGGCAAACACCTGGACGCTCTTTTTGGCGCCGGTCACATAATACGACAACTGGTCCCCCGCCCGGTAGTCCCGCCCCGACTTCAGCGCCAGTTCATAGGCTGCGTTGCGCCCGCGTCCCTTCTCGCCGATCTTCGCGGCATAAGTCGCGGGGGAGTCCTGGAGCGTTTCGGTCTTCGCCAGGAGGGATACCGGCCATTTCCTGTCACGGATATCACCCTCGAACTTCGCCTTCAGCGCCGGCAGATCCGCCTCACGCCCCTCAAGTTTAAGCCGGATCATCTCCTTGAGGAAGTTCCTCTGGAAGGGCTCCAGCCCACGCGATTTCAACGCCGCCCCCTTGATAACAATTTCACCGTTATCGGACAGGAGGGCATAATTTTTCATCTTGTAGCTGAACATGGCCACATATTCGCCATCGAATTCAACGTCAATGCCCGCAGGCAGGGAGTCCGAAAAGGCCTTGCGAAACGACTCCTGCTTGCCGGGCGAGTCGCCCACGGGGGGCACATAGTACACGCCGTCGGTATCGATCTCCACTGGCGTGGCTCCATGCTTCCGTAACCAGTCGATCATCTGGCGGAGCAACTCACGCCCCTCGGCCGCCACCCGCTCGGCGGCGTCAAAGTCGCTGAAGCGGACCTGATCAAAGCCGAGATACCCGTAAAATGAATTGATCAGGATCTTGAAGGTCGTCTGCAGGGCATTGAAATGCGCGCGTGCCGCCTCGGTTGCGGCGGCTTTCTCCTGGTCCCGTGCCGCGATCCTGAACAGGCGCAACTGCTCAAGCAACCGGTGGAACACCCCCAGGGTGTCGTTCCGCGGACCGATCCGGCGGGTCAGCATCAGCGAGGGATACAGCGAACGCACGTCGCAATGGTGAACCGTCCGGATAACCCCCTCGACAAACAAGTCCGTGTAGCCCCCGGAAAACGGGCGCCCCTTGTCCGGAAGCGGGATGGCCCGCCCCAGCCGGAGGTATTCGCGAAGGATCAGCGCATCAATCTTGGTGGCATTGCCCCGCACGCTGACATTCTGATACGAGAAAGGAAGCAGCTGCGCCTGGACAAACGCGCTCTGCGAGAGCAGGCGGCTGAGCGCCTCGGTCTCCTCGATATCATGCAGCGCATAACGCATGAGATTGGCTGGATCCTTCTCGAACTCCGCCGAGATGTCGCCTCCCCCCAGATAGACTCGATCCGCCGGGGAAATCCCGAAATGGCGGGCCACGCTTTTCAGTCCGTAGCTCTCGAGGGAACGATGGGTAATGTCGTAGGCCTGAACCAGGAAATAGGTATCGATGACGTGCCGCCCGAAAATCTCAAAGCGCGTATAGGAGACAGTACGCTCCCCGATGTTGAAGCGGCTGGGACGCGAGTCCGGCGCCTGCCCGTCGCGGCCCAGCTCCAGCTTGACCCCATGCCGTTTTGCCCGGGCGGTCAAATAGGGCAGATCGAAATTAAATATGTTGTGGCCCTCAATCACATCCGGGTCACGTTCCCGAACCCGGGCGACGAATGCTTCCAGGAGGGCCTTCTCATCCAGCTCGGCGCCGGAGAGCACCTCGCGCCAGCCGGATGAGTCGCCCAGGGCGATGGCTATGATCCGGTCCCCTTCACGATCCGCGTTGCAGAACTCAAATCCCCGGGTTGTGTAGCACTCGATATCCAGCTGCAGCCGACGCACCTCATCGAACCGCATGCCCTTGAAGAGCGTCCGGCCGCTTTGCAGCAGGTACTGCTGGACCGGGTCGCCCGGCAGGAAATAAGGGGCCTGGGGATTGCCCGCGGTTGCCCCCGATGTCTTACCCAGCCAGGATTTGGCCTTCTGGCAAGCCTTCCAGGTCGGAAAGCTGACCTTCCAGCGGAACGGGGCATCCCCCTCGAGCGTCGTGGTCACAGCATCCTTGATGGGGCCGTCCAGGAGCTCCTCCCTGGAAATCCAGATAAACGGATTGAAGGGCTCGGACGTTTGAAACCGGCGCTCCCCGTCACGCCAGAAAAGAATCATGTGATCCTGTCCCGGCCGCTCCTGATGCTCCACCGCCACGAGCCCCGGGGCCGGATCGGAGCCCATCAAGAGAGGATCCGTGAAGAGGGTGTGCGCCGGGGGAGACATTTCCCCTAATTCCTGTTGCTGGAACCCAGCCTGACGTTCGGGAAGGCGGAGAACCAGAGCTGGAACATGATGCGGTAGTCGGCCTCGGAAGTGCTGCCATCGTCACGGGTATAGCTCGGCAGGTAGCTGCCGCCGAGGGTCACAACCATGCAGTCAAAGGTCCGGGCAATGGTAACGCCCTGCTCCTCAAGGCGGGAGGTCTGGAATTCCATCCGGTCGTAGACCCCGAAGTCCCAGCGCTTGTTGGGCGCATAGCCGAAATCGGTAATCAGCAGGCTGCTCTCATCCACCAGGTATCTCTGCTCGATGTTGGCGCGGAAGGATTCCTGCTTGAAGCGCGCCTGGGTGTTGAACGTGTTGACCTCGCCCTTATACGTATCGTAGTCACCATCCATGTAGATCTGGAACCACTTGGCCAGGTTGAATTCCGCCTTGAACCCGACCTTCGAGAACGGCTCATCCTGATCGGCCTCCTCGAAGCTGTAGGTGGTGAAGACGTCCAGGTCCATGATGTCGTTGACCGCTTTATTGCGCTTGGTCTGGAACCGGTTGCGGACACCGAACTTGAGGTCATTCCGGCGGTCCAGCGCATCGATCTCGTCGAACTGATAGAGGCCAGAGGGCCTGATATTGGGCTCCGGGACATAGGTGTAATCGGTATAGGGTTCAACCACATGCCGCAGTCCGGTTCCGAACATGTTCTCCTCATTGTTCAGTACCTTGAAGGCCCGGAATGAGGTCTCAAGGCCGATGTTGACCAGGGACCGCATATCGCTGCCCATGGCGGTAGCGACGCTGGAGATGTTCGTGCTGGTGGTGGACGTGGTCCCCCCGGTGCTGTTGGTGGTCACCTTGACCACGGCCTGGGTCAGCGACGAATACTGCACCGTGTCGGAATAATACGTGCCGCGCCAGCCCGTGCGGGGGGTCAGGTTGAGAAACCCGAAATGCCGCGTGGGATAGAAAAACTCATGACTGGTATCGAACCGCGCCGAGGAATAATCCTCATTCCCCGACCCGTCCGGGTACAGCTTCTGCAGGTAGCTCAGCGAATTCCGGCTCTCGTAATAGAACGGGGAATCGGCAATCTGGACCCGCTGTACATCCGCCGCGAGTTCGGGCAGACGATCCACAGCCTCGTAGAAGTCATTGAGGCGCTTGTAGGCGGAAAGGCTCAGCGAGACATTGTCACCCCGGTGCATCAGCATGGCGTAGTTCTGGGGCTGGAAACTGTTCCGGTATTCCCGCTCGAAGAAATCCTCCAGGACATAGGGATCACTGAGGTAGGTGAAGTCCGACAGGAAGTAATCCGCGGGACTGATCGTCTGTGCATGACTGAAGCTGAGACGGTACCGCTGGGAATCAATGACTTCAGACCGCCGCCCTTTATCGAAGTCCTTCTGCACCCCCTGGTCATCCGTGAAATACCCGTAGACCCGCCCCTTCGCCTTGTCATCCAGGGAGACCCATCCCACTTCCTGACCGATCGCCGGCCCGCGCTCGGTGCGGTAGTCCACATGGGTGATCCCCTTCAGGGTGGGTGACATCCAATATTTCGTCGAGGTTAGCAGGAACGCGCCCATCCGGCCGCGATACCCCGCCTGCACCGTCGTCCCCACTGAGCGGTCGGTCAGCGAGCAGTACCAGTACGGCATATACATGAGCGGGACGCCCCCGAAGCGCACAACCATGTGACGCGCCACAAAATGGTCATTGGGATAGATCCGCATCCGCTTGCAGCGCATTGTGTAATGCTGGTGCCCGGGTTCGTTCGTGCAGGTGGTGAACATCGCGTTTTTCAGCAGGTAATAGTCATTGGTCCGCGTCGCCCCGTCGGAGGTGACATGGAAGGGGTCGATCCTGGCCGAGAAATCGCTGGTCTTCCACGTGCCGTCCTTGAGGTTGTAGGAGAACGAGTCGCCCCGCCAGACCATGTTGGACTTCGTGAAGACAACGTTGTTACTGGCCATGGCCGTATCCGTGACCTTGTCGAAGGTGATGATATCGGCGGTGAGCTTTTCGTCGCCGCGCGTCACCGTCACGCCGCCGGAGGCGATGACCTTTTTACCCCCCTCTTCAAAATCCATGTACGGGGCCTTCACATCGACCGGAATGGCCGATGTCGCGGAAATACTTCCCACTGTGCCAAAGGGATTGGAGGCTGCCTTGGCCGAAGCCGCCAGCGCCAACACTATCGCTGCCATCCGTAATAGTTTCATCACGTGTATCCTCCCTGATCGCCTTGAAAAGTTGCCGGGCACAATACACCATCCCCCCCAATCAATACCAGCCTGAAGCAAGGAGGGGGGGGATTGGGACAAAGCGGCGTGCTTCTGTTCAAATTCTTCCCATCGGGCTGAATTTCATCTCACGAAATCCCGGACCTTCAGCCAGACCAGGCAGTCGCCCGCCCATTGATGCGGATGAGCGAACGGCGGCTTATCCTTCAGCCCTATGCCGTGAGCGCCCTTTTCATAGAGATGAAGCTCAAACGGAACATTGTTCGCCTGCAGCGCTGCGGCGAACTGCAGCGTATTCTCGATCGGCACACCTTTGTCCTCGAAGACCGTCCAGAGAAAACACGACGGCGTGTTGGGGGTCACCTGCAATTCATTCGAAAGCTCTTCCACCAGCTTTCCCGACGGCCTCTCGCCAAGCAGTTTCTCCCGGGTTAGCTCGCTGGTGAACTTGCCCATCGTGATCACCGGATAACAGAGAATCCCCACATCCGGCCGTGAATTCTGCTGCTCGATCACGTCGGCGGCTTCCTTGTCGCCGGCATCACAATGCGTCATTACCGTGGACGCCAGATGCCCACCCGCCGAGGAACCCATGATCCCCACGCGATGTGTATCGATTTTATATTGATCCGCATTAGCCCGCACCCAGCGCATGGCGCGGGTGGCGTCGTTGAGCATCGCCGGATGGCGATAGCCGTGCGAGCCGAGCCGGTATTTCAGGACAAAACAGGTGATGCCATGCTGGGCAAGAAAAAGCGCATAATCATGACCTTCGTGTGCCGCGAGACCGACATAGGCGCCGCCGGGACAGATCACCATCGCCGCACCGGTGGCATTCGTGGGATTCGGCAGATACGGCGTGACGCTGGGAATATCGCAATCGCTGGTGCCGAGGGCGCCGGGTGCACCATTCGGCCAGAGCGGGATGACTTTTTGTATTTCAGCGTGGGACCAAACTGGTGATGTCAGCAGAATTACAGCGGCGACTATGGCACGGACAAGAAATCGCTTTCCAGTCGGCACAGACACTCGCCTATTGAAACCGGTTTGAAGCATGTTTAATCCTCCAGAGACGTCGCTTCGACATGGTGAGAGGGTGACAAAACGACGTCAGAAACACAAGCGTGACCAGAAATCGCCCGGCACCGTCTCCAGAGGACCACGGGAACACGTATGAGAAGCGAAGTCAATACAGAATCGTCCCGACCCGCTAAGCGACAAGCGAAAACCTCGTGGACAAGTCACCTGTATGCCGCCATTATAAGGCCAGTTATTTCACATTCAGCCTGGAACATCCATTGAGAAAAGCTTTACACAAGGCTACTTCATGCAATTACTAAGTCATCATAGAATTCTCATCGCCACCCATCTGGCGCTCGCCGTACTCCTTGCCTGGAATCACTCCACCATAGCCGCGCCAACCAGTTCGGAATCTGACAGAAAGCAGACGACTATAAACATTCCCCAGCCCGACGGCCTCACGCAAATCCATTCCCCCGAAATTCTGGCCGACATCCGCGCCGGGAAAATGGGATTCACCCGCCTCCTCCTTGTGCAACACCAGCAGCAGAACCCGACTCACGTCTACACCTATCACCAGGAGGATCTCAAACCCGGCGGTGGTCTCTGGCTCGCCGATTTCACCGGCTCAAAACCCACGCTGACCAATATCCTGGATAGCACCGCCGGCATGATCCTCGACGCCAATCTTCACTACAACGGCAAAACAATACTCTTCAGCTGGAAGCGCACCATGCAGGACAAATTCCAGCTTTTCACCATCGATATCAACGGAAAAAACCTCCATCAACTCACCGAGCACGACTCCAACAATTTCAACGCCTCCTGGCTGCCTGACGGCGGGATCGTGTTCCTTTCCGACCGCAAGCCGGCCTTCGCCTATTGCTGGAAAACGACCACGCCAATCCTCTTCCGCTGTTCCGCCGACGGCCGCAAACCCGTCCGCATAAGCGCCAACTACCTCAACGATTTCACCCCGGCGGTCCTCCAGGACGGCCGCATCATCTACAGCCGCTGGGAATACGTGGACCGCCCTGCCATACCAATCCAGAGCCTCTGGGCAATCAACCCCGACGGGACCCACCTCGCCGGCGTCTTCGGCAACCGCGTCCTCAGCCCCGCCACATTCATGGATGCCCGCGAAATTCCAGGCAGCAAGGGCAGGATCATCTGCGTACTGACCTCGCACAACGGCCCCTGCCGAGGCGCCATCGGCATAATCGACCCCAAACTCGGTGCCAACGCCCAGGAAGCCATCACCAACCTCACCCCGGAAATCAACATAGGCCTGGTGGACAAGGGCGATGGTAACACTATTCGCGGCCCGTATCTCAACCCGTTCCCGCTGGATGACAGGCGGTTCCTTGTTTCAAAGGACGGAAGCATAGAGCTGAGAGATTACGCCGGCACCCTGGCTGCAACCATCCTGCCCCATGAAGCCATCGGGTTCTATAACCCGCAACCCGTCAGAATACGCCCGAGGGAAAAGCTCATCACCTCAAACCTGCCCACGAACCTGCAGACGAATGAACAGCCCCTCGCCACCATTTTCATGCAGGATGTCTACACCGGGCTTGACCCTGCCCTCGTCCCGTGCGGCACGATCAAAAAACTTGCCGTAATACAGGAAATGGAAAAACCTATCGGCATCGACTTCGGCCATCGCGCATTCGGTTTTCAATTCCCCGTTGTAAGCGCCGGCGCCACCTATGCTCCCAAGAAAGTCTGGGGCTATGCAACGGTGGAAGCAGACGGTTCGGCCTACTTCAAAGTTCCCGCCTGTGAACCAATCTACTTCCTGCCGCTCGATGCAGAGGGCCGCGCCGTCCAGCGCATGCGCACCTTCACCCACCTCATGCCCGGCGAAGTCCAGGGCTGCATCGGCTGCCACGCTGACCGCAACACCGCCGCCCTCAAAACAAAGAGCACCCGTTCGACAGCCATGAAACGACCGGCCGAAGAACTCGCGATCCCGCATTGGGGCCTCCGCGGCTTCAGCTACAGCCGCACAGTGCAGCCAGTCTGGGACAAACACTGCCTCAAGTGCCACGGCAGCGACAACCCCCAGGGCGGGCTCGACCTGACCGGCGACAAGACGGACTTCTTCAACTGCTCCTACGACAACCTTGTCCGCAGGGGCACTCAGTCGGAAGACTTTACTCTCGGTTACGTCTGCGGAAAATTCATATACAGCAGGTACACCAGCTGGATCCCAACCTACAACGGCCAGGAAGAAAACATCCTCGAGATCGCGCCAGGCCGCTGGGGCGCTAAGGCATCCCTCCTAGCAACCGTTATCCGCGAAGGACACAAGGACAAGGAAGGCAAAACCCGCGTCTCTCTTTCAGTCGAAGAACTGCAGGCAGTCTACACCTGGCTCGACCTGAACTGCCCCTACTACGCCAGCAGCGACTCCTCTTACCGCGACAATATCGGCTGCCGCCAGATCCTGCCGCCTGGATTAAAAGACGTTTTCAAGGACGTCGCCTCACGCCGCTGCGGCTCGTGCCATACACAGGCAAACAGCCATTCAATCTACTCATACAAAAACAGCTTCTCAATCCGCCTCGACAACCCGGAAAAGAACATGTTCCTGAGAGCGCCGCTCGCTATAGCCGCAGGCGGCACCGGAGCCTGCGGCAAGCCGGTTTTTGCCGACACCGGCGACGCCGATTACCAGAAACTACTGAAATCCTTCGAACCACTCAAAGAACAACTGGAGAAAAACCCGCGCCAGGATATGCGCGAAATTTCAGACGCGGAAACACCATGCAAAGCCTGTGAATAGAGAAGAGAATTTCCACTAAAGAACGCTCACTTCAGCACCTACTCCTCACTAGTCTCTTTTCCTTCGTCACACGCCGCCCAAAGCCTAGCGCCTGCGCAGATGGAGGCGAGAGGCTCGCTCTTCAAAAAGTGTTTTGAATTGCTCTTTCATACCGGGGGGGCAGAATCCCTTTTCTATCACTTGAAGGGCGGGGGTAAGACGACTGGAATAAACCCTATCGGGTATATCAATTCAATAGTGAGCGCAAATTATACCCGAACGGTTGTTTTCGAGAGCGATGCCTTACCCTGATTGGGCGCAATAAGTATTCGGTTATCCAGCCTGCTTCCCAGATGCAGCCCACATGTCCTAGAAAAGAAAGCACTGGCAGGGATAACGGGCCACATAATGGCTTCAATTTTTCTCCTCGCGGCGGTTGCCGGAATAATCTGGTATACCGGCTTTTTTTCTACGGGATGGGCACGACGAAGATGGGGCAGTATGATTTTTCCAGATGGTCGATCCACCTGGCCTTTGTGATAGTGTTCAGCATATTATGCGGCCTGATCGCGCCGGGATGGAACGGTGTCAGCCGCCGGACAGTGGGCTGGGTCGTCCTGGCAATATTGATGTTGTTCACGATGGTTGCCGGTTTTGGCAATGCAATGGCGGCTAAATAGCAGTCGCAGTTAAGGAGACAGCATGAAACGAATTGTAATGAAGGCTGTGGCTGTGGCCGCTTTTTGTGGCGCATTAAACAGAGACGGCTTGGCCGCGGATGCGAAAGGTTCGCAGGTTGTGCCGATTGCTGAGTCGGAGGTGATGAAGTATCCGGACAACCGGCCGGCGGCGCGGTACAGGCTGGATGCGAAGGATCAGGGCGTAATCCTCAAGCACGGCGATGGACCGGGGCAGTGCGACATGCTCGGTGCGCGTGAAGCACTGATCTTTGAGGAGAAGGGAACTTACCATCTTTTCTACGACGGCTCAGGACCGAAGGGATGGCTGGCGTGTTTGGCCATCAGCAAGGACCTCAATAAGTGGGAAAAGAAAGGCCCGATTCTTGATTTCGGCAAGCCCGGTGATTCCGACTCTGCCGCTGCCTGTTCTCCATGGGTTTATTTTGACGGAAAAGAGTGGCACATGTTCTACCTTGGGACGCCAAACGTCTCGGGGTCGCCGGATCTGATACCGTATTTTCCATATCAGACGTTGAAAGCAAAAAGTAATCGGCTTGCCGGACCGTGGGTTAAACAACACGTGGTTCCTTTTTCCGCTAAGCCAGGGACTTACTATGCCGATACGGCAAGTCCAGGGCACATAGTGAAACAGGGCGATGAGTACCTGATGTTCTTCAGTGCGTCGATGAAGCGTACGCTCGCCATTGCCCGCACCAAAGATCTCAACGGTCCATGGGCGATTGATCCGCAGCCTATTGTTTTGCCTGAGGAGCAGATCGAGAATTCATCGCTCTACTTCGAGCCATCCATCAAGATGTGGTTTATTTTCACCAACCACATCGGTCTGGAAGGTGGAGAATACACTGACGCGGTCTGGGTATACTGGTCGAAGGACCTGAACGCCTGGGATGCAAAGAACAAGGCTATTGTTCTGGATGGAAAGAACTGCAAATGGAGCCGCAAGTGCATCGGTATGCCGTCGGTCATTAAAGTGGGTGAACGCCTGGCCATATTGTATGATGCGCCGGGAGGCGACAGCAAGAGCCACATGAAACGGGATATCGGGCTTGCCTGGCTCGAGTTGCCGTTATCGCTACCCAAACAATGATTACAGGAGGCCGAATCAGAGGGGTATATCCCCTGGCTTTGCCGTTGTTGATAAATTTCAAGGTTCAAAAGTTGACTCCGTCGAGCGCGGGCGGACATGCGCGGCATTGTCGGTGATGATCTTGACGATCGAATCCTCAAACGTGGATTCGCCTGGCCAGATGTTGAATTGTCCGCCAGGGCTCCATTGCCACATGATCGCCACCGGGACCTTGGCTTGTGAAATGGCGGCAAAGGCATTGGCCACGTAATCCCGCGCTGCCTCGGGCGAGAGTTCCAGTGGCTTCTCTCCGCTTCCGGCGATCGCCACGTCAGAGCGTTCTTCCAGATTCAGGCCCCATCCTTCCAACGCGAACGGCTTGCCGATGGCCAGACATCGCCGCGCCAGAAGGCCTCCGATTTCCTTCGCTTGTCGGTCCGATTAACCGCGGGCACCGGCAGCGGTGTCATCCAAGCAGGTGAAGCCAACACCTCGGCCATACGCCTACCAGGCACCTTCGTTGGGTCCTTTTGCGGTTGGGATGGACGGTCATGGTCATGCCGTCCATGTTACATTCATAGTCGAACGCTTACCATTTCATGGATAAGAAATCGCTTTTCTGGCAATACGGGCACACGCCCGTTAAGCCCCCCCCTGAAACATCGTTTTCAGGGTTGTGCGCATGTATAATTCTGAAGCGAAGGTCAAGATCGGACAGTAAGGAGATCAAACGCCGCACCTGTGTAGCAACACTGTTCACCGGTGAGGAGTCGCTCTTGCGGCTCGTGAGTGCTGTCCTCGCAGAACCCGATGAAGAATGGGCAACTGCCAAAAACTATTTACCCAAGGAGACCAAGTGAGACCCGCCGGTCAAGCTGGCGCATTTACTGAAAAGAAATTGCTTTGCCGGAAACGGGCATGTATTAAGACTATAAAAGCGCATTTACAAGGAACATAATTCCTGCGGGCGATATGCGCCGAGAATGTTCAATCAGGATGGGGCATGATCCCTGCCATCAAGAGGAATGCTCGTCAGGAGATCAAGCTGCACTGGGATACGCCCGGATTGGCGATCCGCATTTATAGGGGGGGGAGAGACGCATTACCGCTAGCAAGAAGATCAATGACCGGCAGGTGGAAGCAGAAGCGGCGGATTTTCAGCGGCATTTCACGTATTAATCATCCCATGAACATGAAACAGCATATCTTCAACGACAGCGACAGCGGACTGAGGGTTAATAACAAATTGGCACATGCGGGAAGAGTTTACGAGATGACGCCGCGCGAACGAATGAAGGCCTTCTTCAACGGTGAACCCGTCGATCGGATTCCGAACGGGTTGGGTGGTTGCGAAACGGCGGGTTTGCACAATATTGCCTATCACAGGCTGAAACGCATGCTCGGCGTTGATGATCCCGGCAATCGTGTTTGCACCTTCATGAACAACGTCATCTTCGAACCATCGGTTCTTGATGCGATGGGAGGCGACATCATTCTTCTCGGCTCACGCATGTGTCCCTCCCGATTCTGGGGCGACGATGCGGCAAAGGAATGGAAGCCTCTGCATCTCTGGGACATCGATCTTCAGGTGGCTAACGACTGGGCGTTCCAACAGGATCCCGATGGCACATGGTGGTGGGGAGACAAAATGTGCCCGCCCGGCGCGTTCTACTTTGATCCGCCCGCCGGTCAGAATGTTGGCAAGGACTTTGCCAGTATTGAAGAACCATCGCCAGACGATTTCAACCCGCCGCACACGCTTCCCGAGAAGTTGGTTGAGCGTTTGGCGCAGGAAGCAAAGTGGCTTCACGACACGACCGATTACTGCATCGCCTGCGGGGAGATGATTCAGGATCTTCAGTTGCGGCCCGGAGGAACACAGTCCTGGTGGATGCGCATGGTCTCCGATCCGGAGGCGTGTCACGCCTTTCTTGAGAAGGCCGTAGAAGCCGCGCTGGCCCAGCTCAAGCAACTGGATCGGGCTATCGGCAAGCACTGCGCCATCCTTGGAATCGCCGATGACATGGGCGACACGCGCGGAATTACGATCGGTCCTGAGTTATGGCGCGCAATCTACAAGCCCCACTACAAACGACTGTTCTCGGAGTGGCACAAGATCACCTCCATGAAAGTCAATCTGCACACCTGCGGATCCATGATAGACATCCTTGACGATCTTATCGAGTGCGGGGCGGACATCTACAATCCCGTGCAGATTTCCGCGTCCAGCATGGATCCGGCCGTCCTCAAAGCGAGATTCGGAGACCGGTTGATATTTTACGGCGGCGGCTTTGATGCCGTGAAACTTCCCACGACGACTTCTCCTGACGTCGTTTACGAAACGGTCCTATCCAACATCAAGACGCTCAGCCGGAACGGCGGCTACATCTTTGCGGGAGTACACAACCTGCCCCCCGACCTGCCGGAATCCCATTTGCACGCCATGCTGCGTGCCTATCAGGATTGCAGATCGGATCCGGCATGTTTGATGCGGCAGTCGGACATGGAGGGGCGCAGGGCGCCGAAGTCAGGAGGATAGGGCTATGCACACGAATAGAGAGAATCCGTGAGGGCGGCGTTGATGGCTATTTTGACGTTCTCCACATTCGGCGCGGCCCGGTCTGAGGACCTCGCGGAGCGGACGTTCCAGCGCGCCGGAGATTCAAAGACCGGTTGGCTGACCAGTATCCGGCATGCAGAGGATCCCAACCACGTCGAGTTCATCCGTCCGGGTCAGGCCCTTGGCCCCGTGAAGCTGCGCATTCGAGCGCCGGGGGCGCCTTGGCGTGATGTCAGTCAGAGCGATTCGGACGTGGAAGTCGGCTCGCGGTTTCTTCCTCGCGGTGCTGCGTTGCGCTGGGAGATTACCGTCAAGAACATCGGCAGCAGCAAGTCGCTGGAGATCGGTGACCTGGCGTTGCCGTTACCGATGAACACCGACTACGTCCAGGACCACGACGAAACTTTTCTGCGCCGCGTTTTCCGGCACTCGTTCATCGCCGGGCACGGCTCGTTCCTCTATTGGCTGCCGGTGCAGGGCAGCGGCCGGTTCCTGGTCATGATGCCTGAGGACGACACACATCTGGAGTTCTTCACCGCGGACGGGATCGATTATGCCCACGGCAATGAAAAGTTTACTGCGTTCGTCCATTCGAAAGCGAGCGCCGAAGAGGACGGGCGTGGCACATGGCGCCAGCCGCAGACCAGCCGCCTCCTCAAACCCGGCGAGAGGGTCTGCTACGCCTTTGGCCTCCACTGGGCTGATTCGTATGATGGGGTGCGCACACTGCTTTACCGTAACGGCGGTGTGGACGTGGAGATTGCTCCCGGGATGACCGTGCCGCGCGACCTGGAGGCGCGTATTGCGCTGCGCACGCATCACAAGATCGAAACGGTTGAGGCTGAATTCCCTCAGGAAACCACCATTGAACCTTTGAGTGGCGGGAGTCAGGATCGGCGGCTTTTCCGCGTCAGATTCAAACGGCTGGGCGAGAACCTGCTCACCGTGCGCTATGGTGCGGGGCATACGATCCCTTTGGAGTTCTTCGTCACGGAACCGCTGGAAACGCTCGTCAAAAAACGCGCTACGTTCATCGTGAAGAACCAGCAGCACCGCGATCCCTCGAAGTGGTATGACGGACTGTACAGTCTTTGGGATCGCCGCCAACCCGAGGGCAGGAACCTTTTGGGTCCTGACAATCTCGGCGGCCAGGCACCCTACGCTGTGAGCGGATCGGACGATCCTTCCGATGGCAAATGCCTGGTGGTCGCCGAGAAGAACGTGGCGTTTCCTGACGCCAACGAGATCGCGTCGCTGGAGTACTTCGTGAAGCACTTTGTCTGGGGCAAACACCAGCGAACGGACAAGGAAACGCCTTACCCCTGCGGCATCTACGGCTCGGATTCCTGGAAACAGAACCGCTTCACCGGACGCGACCCGCTCGACAAGGGCGTCAGCCGACCGGACGGACCCAGCGCCTGCCGCATGTGGCGCACCTTCGACTACACGACATACTTTGCGCTCTACTATGACCTGTACCGCATCGCGAAACAGCGACCCGATCTGGTGAAGGAACTCGACGCCGCCGGCTACCTGGAGCGCGCTTACGGCACGGCACGAGCTTACTTCGAAGTGCCGGCGAAGATCCGCATGGAAGGAGGCTGGGCCTTCACAGGCTGGGTCGACTGGCAATACACCATCGGCAACTTTCACGAGAAATACCTGCTCCCGCTCGTCGCCGCGCTGGAGGCGGAAGGCCAGCAGGCCAAAGCCGATTTCCTCCGGGCTGAGTGGGAGAAGAAGGTAAAGTATTTTATCTACGACAACCCTTGGCCGTTTACCTCGGAAATGCCGATCGACTCGACGGCCTACGAGTCAACCTACGCCGCCGCGAAATATGCGCTGGACGTTCCGCTGCGACCCGACTCGAACCTTTGGCAGGACCGCAACTCGCAGAAATGGTTCTCGCATCCGGTGATCGACCTCAAACGACACCAGGAGTTTCTCCTCCGGCAACACCTCGCAAATCTTGCCTGCCGGGGTGTACTCGAAGCAAACTACTGGTCCTTGGGCAGCGACTTTCGCGGCTGCGGCAGTGCCAGCTACACTCTCAGCTACATGTCGCAGATGGGAGGTTGGGCCGTGCTCGACTACGCGCTACGCTACGACGCGAATCCCGCCGCCAATCTACGGCTCGGCTATGCCTCGATGCTCAGCACCTGGGCACTCATGAACGCTGGCGACGCCCAGTCGAACTATGGTTTCTGGACGCCCGGCGTGCTTCACGACGGGGCCATGAGCTGGGGCTTTCAACCGCGCCGCGTTGGCACGGAATGGAATCCGGCCACCCGCGACCTGCCGCGCGGCGCCTGGCCGGTGTGCGGAGAAGTCGATCACGGCTTAGCCGCCGCCATCGAGGCTGCGCGCACCGTGCTGTTCGACGATCCCGTCTTTGGCTTGTTCGCATACGGCGGCGAGGCCATGCGCCAAGGTGATACCATCCGGGTCATTCCGAGGGACGGCGTACGCCGGCGATTCAGTGCCATCCTGGGCGCGAGGCGGTTTCACCTCGACCTTACCGATGACGGTTTCGCGCAGTCTACAGCTCTGGAGATCGCCGCCAGCCTGGATCATATCCGATTCACCCTGGAGAACCGTGGAACGTCGGCCCACAACACAGGTCTCCGGGTGGAGGGATTACCCCAGGGTGAATTTGCACTCATTGTGAACGAAGATGAGACCATGACGACTTTCTTTTCAGGGGGTGCGCCGGCGGTTCTTTCGATCCCGCTGTCCAGCGCTCCCGCGAGGACAGTGGAAATCAAGCGAAAAGAACGTAGATAGTGCCCCGCCCCAGGATCATGGAGTAACCACATTATGCCTACTCGACATGACTACAAACATGATTAAACTAACAACCATCACCCTTAACCGGAAGAAACTGTAATGACATCGTCGATTAATCGCCGTGAATTTCCGATCGGTGTGGCCGCAGCCGGATGCCCGTTAGACGCGACCGACTCGACACCGGCAGTTCAGACAACGACCGGACTGGCCGAGCCGGTGTTCTGCCCCCTGCCGCTGGGCTCGATCCGGCCGACGGGCTGGCTTGAGCGGCAACTGCGGACCCAGGCCGAGGGCCTCAGCGGGCACCTCGACGAGTTCTGGCCGGATGTAGCACAAAGCCAGTGGTTTGGCGGCAATGCCGAAGGGTGGGAACGGGCCCCGTACTGGCTCGACGGCGCGATTCCTCTGGCCTGGGTCCTCGACGATTCGGCCCTGAAAGAGAAGGTCAAGCGCCACATCGACTTTATTGTCGCCCATCAACGGGATGACGGCTGGTTTTCCCCGTATCCCGCCGACGCTAATGCCAAAACCCACGACCTGTGGTCCATCCTCCTGGCCAACAAGGTTCTGGCGCAATACCACGAGGCTACGGGTGACGCCAAGGTTCTTGAGGCCGTCATAAAGAACCTCAAGGCGATGCAGCAGGCCATGGATCGCACGCCTCTGTTCGACTGGGGCAAGTTCCGGTGGTTCGAGGGACTGATTCCCGTCTACTTCGTGTACGAAAGAACCGGCGAGCCATGGCTGCTAGATCTGGCGCGGAAGCTCCGCGCGCAGGGATTTGACTACCAGTCGTTCTACGGCGGGCAAGATGTAACCATCCCTACGGCCCGCCGCGGCAAGTGGACGTATGAAAAGCATGTCGTGAATACAGCCATGGCATTGAAGGCGTATGGACTGTCGTGGCGACTGACGCGCAACGCTGCCGAGCGGGCGTTTCCGGCCAGGATGCTCGAGATCCTCGACCGGTATCATGGCCAGGTGACTGGCATGTTCTCAGGCGACGAATGTCTGGCGGGAAGAAATCCCGTCCAGGGAACCGAGCTGTGCGCAGTCGTTGAGTTGATGTATTCGCTGGAGCATCTGATCTCGCTGACGGGCGATGCCGCCTATGGCGACAGGCTGGAAAGGGTGACCTTCAATGCCCTGCCTGCCACCTTCGCTGCCGACATGTGGTCGCACCAGTACGACCAGCAGGTCAACCAGGTCCAATGCACGATCAACAATGAGCAGATGTGGACGACTAATGGCGCGGATTCGAACCTATTCGGCCTTGAGCCCAACTACGGCTGCTGCACGTCAAACCTTCACCAGGGCTGGCCCAAGTTCGCCGCACGCCTGTGGATGCGGACGGCGGGCGAGGGAATTGCGGCGGTGGCCTATGCGCCCAGTGCGGCCCGGTTCACCGTCGGCGGAACGCCCGTTGTCGCGGCGACCGAAACCGATTACCCATTCCGCGAGACAGTCAAGATGACCATAACGGCCGGGAAAGCGGTCCGTTTCCCGTTGCTTCTTCGCGTCCCCGCGTGGGCCCACGGCGCCACCGTCCGCATTGCGGGCGGCCGCGAAGAAGCACTCAAGCCCGGCACGTTCCACCGCATCGAGCGGGAGTGGAGCGGGGGCACGGACCTCACCCTCCGATTTCCGATGAAGGTGAAGACCTCGAGGCGTTACAACGAGGCCGTGGCGGTTGAGCGGGGCCCGCTGGTCTATTCGCTCAAGATCGGCGAAAACTGGACCCGCGTCAACGCCGGCAAGCCATTCCGTGAGCTTCCGCACGGGGATTTCGAGGTCCGTCCGACCACGCCATGGAATTATGGCCTGATCATGGATGAGGCACGAGTGGAAACCAGCATCTCGTTCAGCGAGCAACCTGTCGGCGATCGCCCCTTCTCACAGGAAGGGGCAGGCGTAGTGGCCAAGGCAAAGGGCAAACGGCTGGCAGAGTGGAGGCTGGATCATGGCTGGGCCGGGGATGTACCCATCGGTCCGCAGACCTCCTCCGAGTCGGTCGAGGAGATCACGTTGGTTCCGTACGGATGTACGCGGCTTCGCGTAACAGAATTTCCGCTAATTGAGGGGGCGTAATTCGGTGAGTGGACATTCAACTGGCGAATGGGATTAACGTCGGGATCCAGATAGAACCTGCTGGCTGTGGGGCAATATGTGCCCGCCCGTGCGGCATGGCCCGCCTTGCAACAATATGTCAAAGATATGGCAGGCTCCTTTGGCCACGACCGGCTGATTGTCATCTGGGATCACTACAACGAACCAGCCACGGCGCAACCTTATCGGCCCAGCATTTGCCATGCTCGCGCAAGCCTTTTCCGCTGAAATGCACCCCGTCGCGGAGATCGCCCTTGAGCGCGTCACTATCAGGTCCTTCCAGGGAGATGCCGTCAGTCCACAGGGATTTCTGGGCGTCGCGCATCTCCGGCACGCCGTCGCCGCCATGAGAGCTGACCAGCGCGACGAACCACGGCGCATCCCAGCCGATTGCCTTGCGCGACTCTTTGATGAGCTGTTCGAGATAGACCCGATAGGGTTTTCCGATGAGCGTGCGTTTGGGATCCGGTTGAGCGGCGTCGGACTCTCCCTGGTGCCACAGCACGGCGCGGAACCCCTTTGGTCCTAACTGTTTCATACGGCCTGTCAGCATTTCAAATGCCTCGCCCTTGCTCTCCCACTCACCGCTTGGAAGCTGGCGCACCCGGCTCTCGAGCGTCGGCGGATTGGGAAACGTCGTGCCCTTGGGCAGCCACTCGCGTACGCTGGTGGCCCCGATGCCGCAGGCAATAATGCCCACGGGCACCTTGAATTTCGTGGCCATGGCATCGCCAAAGGGTGGCTGGAAACTGCCCTGGCTGCCGCTTGCGCCGGGCTGCGGGTCATTGGCCAACTGCCATTTTTTTCCATCAGAGGCGGCCACGAGTCCGGTTGTGGTCTTTTGTTTCTCGGCGCCGTGGTTCGATGCGTTCGACTGTCCTGCGACCACATAGATGTCACCCACCCCGACATGCTCCACCGCGGCTTCGGCCAGCACCGCCGGGTCGGCGGCGGATTTACGGAAGCGCACTTTGAGCGCATACCACCCTCCTGCTTGAAGTTTGAGGCGACCGCTGAACCTGCCGTCCTTGACCTGCGCGCCTTGAGCCACTGCGGTCCAATCGCGCGCCTTGCCGCGCATCCCTGCACTGAGTTCGGCTTTTATTTCGACAATGGATGCATTCGCTGGGGCGGTTCCCGCCACCTTGATCTCGGCCCATTCCTGGGCATTGCGCTGTATGACCTGCCAGTCGAGCGGTGAATCCAGCACGATTGGGGTTTGGGCAAATGCCGGGGGCGTCAGCACTATCGCGGCAATGCCACACAATCGAACGTATTTGTGCTTCATAAAAGGTTTGGCAACGAGGAAATAGGGGCAGGAAAATTGTGTTTGGTCTGCGCCATTTAACCTGACTCTCTATTATTATTCATTCACGCAGCGCAGTTCGGTTTTTTCAGGCAGACACAGCCTTGATGAACTAAAACTGGATGGAACTAAACCCGATCAGCCACGTCAACACAATACCCGATGATGGCCGGCTTGATTGCCGGCCGGAATCATCCTGATGTCCGCCACCACCCCCGTTACGCAGGCGCCGGGAACCCCACGATTTCCACTCGTAACTGCCGGGCGGTCTACTGGCTCAATATATAATTCTGACCGCGCCCGGCGGTCGCGGTCCACCTGGACAATGTCTAGCCTATTTCACGACCATTGAAAAAGTGATATGCGTCCTTGTCGGTCATCCAGCCGTATCCCGGGTTTCAGCCCAGATGTCATAGAAAAGAAAGCATTGGTAGGGGTAGCGGGCCACATAGTCCTCCATGACCCCGGCGAACTGCTGCACCCACCCCCGGAGCTGGTCTTTCTTGGGAACTTTCGGCTCGTAGCGGGGGTGCATGACCGCAGCCACCGCCACCTCATAGTCGTACAGGGACGTCTTGGCCGAGAGCAGGGTCACGACCGGACAGCCTGACAGGGCCGCAATGTGAAACGCCCCGCACGAGAAGCGGGCCGGATCGCCCAGGAAACGGACATCCACGGAGCTGAACGAATAACTGCGATCCCCCATGATGGAGACGATGCCGCCCTGCTTGATCGCCTCCATGATTTCCACCACGCCTCCCAGCGCCCCCTCGGGCGAGATAATGGAGACATTCCCGGACGAGTCGCTGATCCTGAGGTTTTCGGCCACCGCCGGGTTATCCTCCGGGCGCATCACCAGGTAGACCTTCCGGTCAAACTTGCGCAGGGCGGTCATGACCACCTGCCAGTTCCCCAGATGCGCCGTCAGCAGGATGAACCCCTGCCCCGCGGCAAGGATATCCGACAGCTGCTCCATCCCCGACAGGCGCGACTGCATGCCCGGCCCGCCATACATCAGGTAATACCGGTCAATCAACGTGACGCCCTGGCTGATGAAAAGACGGTAGACATCGGCCAGGCGCCGGAGCGCCCCGTGGTCGGGGAACCGCCGCCCGACATACGCCATCGCGGCCCGTACGGCCATACGGTCAAAGAGGAGATAGTAGGAACAAACGATGTAAAGCAAACCATAGGCACCGCGCAGTCCAAAGACGCGCAAACTGGTCTTGAAAAACCAGAACCCCAGGCTGTTCCCCCGTTGCTTCGCCTCAATTTTGCGACCTTGTTCCTGCATGTTTCAAGGGGCAGTAATCAGTTTTCAGTGTTCAGTGTTCAGAAATACTGATTTCTGCCTACTGAATACTGAACACTGAATACTCCTCATCTCCGCTTCACCATCGTACTGGACTCGGCGATCTTCCAACTCAGGGCGGCGCCGAAGGTGACATTGTTTTTCGACCGCACGAGCGGGCTGTCCTCATACACGGTACCCTCGCAATTTTCAAGTCGGGCAAAGGCGGAAATGGAGACCCCGTCGAATAACTTCCGCGAAAGCCAGCCCGAGATCACCGCACCGCTATATCCCGCCCCGCTATGGTAAACCGGCCGCCCGGGTGTCGCATAGGCCTCATCCACGTCGTAAAAGTAACTGTGATACTGGTTATCGGCAAACTCCACGCCACCCTTCAACCCGGCATTCCAGGGCGACCCGGCGCGGGGCGTGAACCGGGCGAGCACGACGCTCAAGGCAGCCCGCTCACCCTCATAACCCGGACTGAAGTTATCCATGTCAATCGAAGCCACGGCACGAGCCGCCGCCTCGAGATAGAGGGCTGACAATTTCTTCCCTCGATACAGGAACAGCCGGACCGCCGGCCCCATTTCAATGAGAGGATCCAGTTCCGGCATTCCTTCCCGGACGCCCGAGCCGTCCCGCACCGGCGGGTTTCCGCTCATGGAGAGTTCGGTTTCCACCCAGGTTCCCTTATAGAACAAGCCCCGCACCCCTTCGCGATCCGCCTGAATGTAATCCCCGCGATAGATGAAATACGGCACCGGAAAAACATACCAGCGGTATTCATCCGAGCCCCGGTAATAGGGAATCCGCGAGCCCAGGCCGAACAACCCGACCTCCCAACGCGGCAACGCCGGCGGCCCGTTGGTCTCCTCCGCCACACAGGCTGTTATCCCGCTGAGCCACAGCAGGACAACCAGCACACAATTCTTCAAGGTCTGTTTCATTTTCTACTCCGCTGCACAAGACTTACCGTTCCCCATACCAGAAACCCGGACACCACCGCCAGGACCGGAGCCGCTATCAACGAACCCAGGAACCATTCCCATACCCGTTGGGGGGCCTGATATCCCCAGGTCTCAAACGTCATCTCCCTCAGCCATTTCCCATGCCGCATGAAATACCCGATTTCCACACAGACAAACGGCACCACTGGCGGCATACACAGGTTCTGAATCGACACCGCCATCACCCGGTTCAACTTGAGCCGGGTTGCCACATAAAGGATCAGCACCGTGTGCAGGAAGAACAAGGGCAGCGTGGCCAGAAAGACCCCCATCGCCGCCGCCATCCCGAGTTCGCCCGGCGTGGCGTGCTCGGACAACATCAGGCGGAAAAACCGGACCGGATGCCGGAGGAACAGCCTGATCTCGTCAGACTCCTGCTTCACCAGTTGCCGGTGCGGCCAGGGGTTCAGCCGGCGCAGCACCAGCAACACATGCCGGTGCGTCAGCCGCAGGTTGTCCAGGAACGGACGGAAGTGGGAGATCCGTTTCCCCTTCTCCGGGTAGGTCACCTCCACCGGGATGGATTTCACCGTCAGGCCGGCCCAGGCGGCCCGTGCGAGCACCTCGACCTCAAAGTCATACCGTCCGGAATCGAACGCCAGTTCCGATACATAGTTCACCGGATAGGCCCGGAACCCGCTCTGGGTATCCGTCATCCTCATCCCCGTTTCCAGCCTCAGCCAGAAATCCGAAAACCGCATCCCGAACCGGCTTGAGGATGGCACATTGGGCGCATCCATGTTCCGGGCGCCGATCACGATCACTGCCGGATCCTCCGCCAGGGCGGGAAGGAATTTCCGGATGTCGACGGGATGATGCTGGCCGTCGGCATCCACCGTGATTATGAACTCCCCGCCCCGTTCCCGCACATACCGGAGCGCGGTGAGGATCGCCTTCCCCTTGCCCTGGTTGGTGGCGTGGCGCAGCACGACAATGTCCGTCCCGAGGAACAAGCCGATGATATCGATATCGGTACTGCCATCATCCACAACCACCACATGCGGCAGCTCATCGCGGCAACCCAGAGCCACCCCCTTCACCGTGGCGGCATTGTTGTAAACCGGGATGACCACCCAGGTCCGGTCAGATAATGATGCGCGGTCAGAATCCATGGAATTGAACATTCACTGTTCGCCTGATTGTTTTCCGGCTTTCGGCTTCACCAGCAAATCCCACAGCGAGCCGGTGTAGCCGAGTTTAAAGAGAAAATGCAACTTCGCCTCGATGGCATCCGGCGGGAAAACAATATGCCGGGTCTTGGCGAACGCCTCCTTGAGCGTGGCTTCCAGCCAGACGCGGTCGACCTTGGGTGAGATATAATAGGCCGGCTCCAACAGGGATTGCCCCGGGGAGATGATCCCGTCACGCAGGGCGATCTTCGCCAGGCCGGTATCCGGCAGGATCCGGATGCCCATGAACACAAAGATGGAGGTTCGCTGCAGCCCCTTCAGGTTCGCAATGCCTTCCAGCGCCGTCTCCTGCGTTTCGCCAGGACACCCGAACATGAAATAATGCGCGGTGGCAACACCCTGGTCCAGGAACATCGAATTGCAGCGGTCGACATCCTTGAAGGTGAAATCCTTGCCGATACCCCGCAGGGTCGCATCCGCAGGGGCATCGGAGCCGATCTCCGCCGCCTTCAGGCCGGTATCCCGCATGCGGGCGATAATGTCCGCATCCAGTTCGGAGCAGGGCTTGAAGAAGGCGGTCCAGGGGACATTCACCTTGCGCCGCTCCATCTCCGCCACCACGGCCCGGTAGCGACCCCGGTTGTCGTTGAACACCGAGTCGGTGAAGAAGATGTACTTCGCCCCGTAGTCCTTCACCAGCCGCTCCATATCCGACACCACCGCGGCGGGCTCGCGTTCGCGGATCGTTCTCCCCTCGAGGTTGGGATAGGTGCAGTAGACGCACCGGTGCTCACAGCCGCGCTTGGTTTGGACCGACGCCATGTGCCCGCTCTGAAGGTAAAAATCGAGCATCCCGGCATCGTAGTCCGCGGGCGGGATCTCGCCCCCCACCAGTCGGGGCTGGGCATACAGGATCCGCTCCTGCGGGTAACGCCCCTGCGCGGCCTCGGCCACAAACTCACGAAACAGCTGCTCCCCCTCGCCGGCGACACCGTAGTCCGCGCCAACGGCCTCGAGCACCGGCCCGGGCATCACGGAGAAACCCGACCCGCCCAGAACGATCCTGACCGGCGTCTCCTCGCGGAGCACGCGGACAATCCCCTGCACGGTCTCGATGTAACGCTGTTCGTTCAGCAAGTTGACGTTGTCCACATTCCGGATGGAAATCCCGACCAGCTCCGGCTTCACCCTCCGCACGCCTTCCCGAACCGCCTCAAACGACTGCCCCTTCTGCAGGAAGTCAAAGAGCGTGACCTCGTGGCCATCCTTGCGCAGGGCGGCCGCCACCATGCTCATCCCCAGCGGGTAGACCGCATAGGGGGTCTCGGCGATATTGGAGGAGATCAACAGGACTTTCATGGGGTTGCCCCGCCAGTCACCGGAGTCCACTTGCGGGTGCGGGCCAGCCGCATCGGGCGGTAGGTTCCATCGGCCTGTTCCCGCTTGATGACGTTCATGTACAACCGGCCCATCTTCACTTCCTTGGTCTCGTCCTTGTAGAACGTGCTCCAGGCATATTCGTACATCTCCTGCAGCTTGTCCGGGCTCATGCGGGCGGGCTTGTACACCACGTCGCCTCCGGTATATTCCGCCCACCGGTTGTGAAGAATCCGCCCCTGCCCCTCGAGCTGTTCCCGGATGGAGGAATGCGGGAAGGGGGTCAGCACCGTGAACTCGGCCAGGTCCAGGTCGATCTCCAGCAGGAAATCCACCAGTCGCTTGATATAGTCCTCATCATGGTCGTCCATGCCGAGGATGATGGTTCCCTCGACGCCGATGCCGCGGTCCTTGAGCCGTTTCACCCGCTGGCGGATGCAGTCCGAGGTATCCACCACCGCCTGGTAGACATACCAGCAGCCGGCCTGGACCGCCAGGTCGAGGATCTCATCGTCATCCTTGATCGGGTGCGAGACCCATTTCTTCTTGAGCGGGATCATGGCGCGGAACAGTTCCTTCTCCCACTCGTCATTCTGGGCGAGCGAATTATCGACGACAAAAAGGCGGTTGTTGTCGATACCGGCCATCTCCTCGATCACCTTGTGAACCGGCCGGGGCCTGAACTTGCGCCCCCCCAGGAACGGCGTGCAGCAGGGAAAGCAGTTGAACCGGCAGCCGCGCGAGGCATGGATCAGGTCCACCATCTGCACGCCCCGGAAATTATAGCGGTCGCGCTGGAGAATGCTGCGCCGGGCGGGGCCGATCAGGGCTGTATCGGGATAATCCCCGAGGAAATTGTAGACCTTCTTCAGCCTGCCCTGCCGCAAGTCCTCCAGGACGGCGCCGATGCGTCCCTCCGCCTCGCCCAGGAAAATCGCGTCGGCATGCTGCATCACCTCTTCGGAATGCAGCATCGTGGCAATTCCGCCGAAGATCACGGGGATTTTCCGCGCCCGGTAGTGGTCGGCAATCTCCCACGCCCGCGGCATCTGGCAGGTGAGCATCACCGACATCGCCACCACGTCGGGCGAATCATTCAGGTCCAGGGTCTGAACATGCTCGTCGCAGAACGTGAGGTCGACCTCCCCGGGCACCGTGGCGGCAAACACCACCGGCCCGTGGGGCGGCAGATGGAACTCCGGCTGGTTCTTCAGCTTCGGCCAACGGGGATAAATGAGCTTCATCTTCATACGCCGCCACTCCCTTTCATCATCTGCTCCAGACGTTCAATCCAGTCGCGGTTACCAGCCCCCGCCGGCAGGCCCTTCACCAGGTCGCCGACCGACAGGCTCCCGCCGCCGCCATTTCCCGGGGCCAGGATGAACGCCACGGCCTCACGCTCATCCGCCTTCACGGCCAGCATGCCCCCCGCGTCACCCCCGGCAATCATCAACACCGCCGTCCCCAGCAGCTCGGCCAGCCCGCCGCCGGGGTAACCAATATACAACATCGGCCCCTGAAGTCCGAAATGAATCGCCGCCTCCGCCAGGGGACTGGACGGCAGCGTATAGACAAACAGGTTCGCCCGCGCCAGCACACGACCGCCGGCAAGATAGTCCTGGAAATAAGTCTGGTTCGCGGTCAGACACCCCTCCCCGTTCGTGCCCACCAGACCCATGTCGCGTTTGGTACCATCGCCCAGCGTCCAGCCTGCATCCCGCATGGCCAGCGCACACGCACAAAGCGTCATCCTCGCGGCCACATCAAACCGGGCCATGTTTTTGACGGGGACGGGGAACAGCCCGGGATCCTTCCAGGGCGGTATCCCGGCGCCATCGCCATAGGCTCCCGCCTGGGACTGGAGCACGCGGCCCCACCCCGTCGCGTTAATCCAGCCAACACCCTGTATGCGTACTGTATTCATGATTTCAGCACCAGGGCCGCATTGACTCCGCCGAATCCGGAATTCGTGGACAACACCACGTTCATGCCATCCGTCGTGACCCCATGCCGGGAGACCCAGCCCACGGCCTCCGGATCGACCTCATGCAGATTGGCGGAGGGCGGCACGACCTGCATCTCCATGGATTTGAGCGCCACCAGCATTTCAATGAGTCCGGCAGCACCCATCGTATGGCCCAGGCTCCCCTTGATGGAATAGACAGGGACGGGCGACTCGGCGAAGACCTGCCGGAAAGCCTTCATCTCCATCGCGTCATTATACGGGGTACCGGTACCATGCGCCGACACCGAACCCACCGACCCACAATCGACACCCGCGCGGCGGAAGGCCTTGTCGATGGCGTTGGCCAGTCCGCCGCCATCGCGCGAGGGACCGGTCATGTGGTTGGCATCGCAGCTCATGCCCCACCCCGCCACCTCGCCCAGGCTGCGGCGGTTCTCGCGGTTTGCCCGCTCCCCGCTCATCAGCCACACCACGCCGGCCGCCTCACCCGCCGTCAGCCCCTTCCTCGCCTTGTCAAATGGACGGGCTCCCTCCGGATCCAGGGCCATCAGCGAGGCAAAACCCGCATAGATGAATTCGGTGACGGCGTCACACGCCACCACCAGCACCGAATCCCGTTCGCCCGCGGCAATCAGGGACGCCCCGTGCGCAATGGCGGCGGAGGATGAAGCACAGGCCGCCGAAATGATCCGCCCCGGACCGGTCACGCCCAGAACCGCTTGAATGCGGCCCAGGAGGACATCGAGCCGGCTTTGATCGCGGGCGGGCGTACCCGACAACAGGTGGCGTTCCAACAGATCCACTTCACCCGTCGTGGTGGCCAGCAGAACAAGGGTACCCTCCGGCAAGGCTCCCGCGAGCGGGGCGAGGAGCGGGGCGAGCATCCGCATCACGCGTGAGGAGTCGCCTCCCTCCGGCAGGCCGGGGATCTGGGCGGCGATATGGGCATTGAACGCCTTGGTACTGAACCGGGACACATCCGTGAAAGCCGGGGCGCCACTCATGAGCCCCGCCCAGCACGCCTCCATCCCGCGCCCCCAGGCCGTCACAAGATCCTGTTGGACTACGAGGACCTTCATGGGCGCAGATCCCGGAATTCGCCTGCCTTCCAGCGGGCGCGGCAGCGCTCCAGCATCGGCGGCGAGACCATGCACACCCGGCTGTCAGCCGCCCCGATAAAAACCTGGATCGTATAGGCACGGGCCGCGGTCGTTCCATCCGCCTTGATCAATTCATATTCCGTGTTGAGCCGCGCCCCCTCGTTCCAGATCAGCGAGGCGACAATCGTGAACGATTCATCCAGCGCCAGCGGCACCAGATAGTCCACGTGATAGGACGCCACCGGCGCCCTCAGTCCCGCCTCCATGAAATCCGGGTAGGACAGCCCGCAACGCCGCCCGAGTTCCGCCGCGCCTTCCTCGAAGAAAAGCGGATAGCGGCCGAACCACACAATGCCCATCGGATCGACTTCATTAAACCGCACGCGCCGCTGGACGGCCCACCTCAAGGGTTCAGGCGCCCCGGCCTCACGCTCGAAGAACACTTTTTTCGCCCGCCGTGTCGTCATGTCCCCCTCATTTCCTCTTCTCTTTGCGAGCCTGCCCCGAGCTTGCCGAATGGGCTTCGCGACTTCTGTTTAAACTCTTTTTCTTTTCGCTTCATGGTGCCACCAAGACTGCCAGGGAAAATTCGGCCACCTTGCCGCCACCGCGCGTCACCGTAACCCGGACGCCCATCAGCGAGTTCTCGAGATCCTTGATGGAGAGGGAGAGGGCAATCTCCTCGCCGGGTAGGACGGGAGCCATCCACTTGGCGGACACCAACCGCTTCAATTCCACGGGTTGATTCAGCGCGCGCGACAAGGCCACCACTGCCGTCTGGATCAGGCAGACCCCGGGCAGAACCGGCCGGCCGGGGAAGTGCCCCTTAAAGCCGACAAATTCAGTCGGGAATGCAATCCGGGTGGAAAACCCGTCCTGCCCGTTCCCCGTCACCGGCGACAGGCATGCCTGAATTTCCTGAGTCAATACGCTCATTGTGTCCTTGCGTTTAATTGCGAAAAGGTTCTAAAGTTACATATGTTCTTACAGATCGTCAATAAACGGCGCAAAGGAGTTTCCATGAAATTGATCACATTTATAGGTTTGGCGTGCGGGCTTGGTCTGGTTCTCAGCGGGATCCCCGCCCTGGGCGACGAAGCGACGGGCACGATTTCGGATACCGGGTTCGGTTCCTATAAGATTGATGACAGCGGGACGATGCGGGAATTCAACCTGTCCAAGGGGAAATCAGTCTATGAACCCGCCGATTGGCGTCCGCAGAAGGGCGACAAGGTCAAGATCACCTATGCCGTCACCACCAACAAGCGGGGAAAGACCGTGCTGGCGGTCCAGACGACCACCCTGGTCAAGGCGGGGCCCGACACGATAACTGACCTCAAGAGCCCGGTCACGGCAACCATCGTCGAAACGGGTGTCAGTGGCGTCAAAGTGAAACTCCCCAAGGGGCAGATCATCAAGTTTGACTACAAGCGCGCCAAGGGCACCGAGAAGGTTCCCGCCGGCTGGGTTGAAATGCCCGGCGAGAAGGCGACCATCACCTTCCAGACCCAGCGCAACCGCTGGACCGACAACATCAACTACGTCGCCGACAAGATCGAAAAGGTCAAATAGCCGTGCGGCGGGGCATACCCCCGCCCCCCTCGCTATTTCCGCTTGATCGACTTGATCAGCACCTGCTTAACGGGCACATCGCCGCCACCGGTCTGGACGGCGGCGATCTTGTCCACGACATCCATACCGGCAGTTACCTTGCCGAACACGGCATAGCCGAAGTCACGGGCGCCGTTGTTCAGGAAGTCGTTGTTGACGACATTGATGAAGAACTGCGACGTCGCGCTGTCCACGACACTGGTCCGCGCCATGGCCAGGGTGCCCCGGTCATTCTTCAGGCCATTGGTCGCCTCGTTCTTGATCGGAGCCTGGGTGGATTTCTGGCGCATGGACGTGTCAAACCCGCCGCACTGGACCATGAACCCCTTGATCACCCGGTGAAAGACCGTGTTGTCATAAAAGTTCGAGTCGGCATAAGACAGGAAGTTGCTGACCGAGATGGGCGCCTTATCGCCAAACAACTCGATTTCCACATTCCCTTCCGAGGTCGTCATAATCACGGTCGTTGAAGTCGCTACGTTGCTTGTCGCCATTGTCTTCTCCTGCTTATTTACGCATCCCGCCAGCAGTGCCGCCGCCAGGATCATGGTTACCATTTTCATTTCCTGTTCCTTCACGAAAACGGGGAAAGTTAGTATACCCCCCGCCCTAGGTCAATAATTTGTCCCCGGCCAGAGCTGGGCGGGAAGCGCCAAGTGCCTCCCTTTCCTGGCACCATTCATGCTTTGATTAACCCTGAAAAGTGAGATAATCATGAACAAATGACTTGTAACCGAATAATTCGGTCGGGTGTCTTCATCGCCGGCTTGTTGTGGCTCGCCCCCGCCTGGGCCGCCACCTGCTATACGGGCGACGGGGTCCTCACCAATCGTCTTGAACTTCAACGCTGGATGATCAACCGAGCCCGCTTCGCCCCCGAGCGCGAAGCCGACCGGCTCGGGCTGACCAACAGCTTCACCAACGGGCACCCGGATTACGACGTCTGTGAGGATGTCAACACCAACGCCTTCGGCGGCACCACCAATCAGTGGGCCCCCTGGACCCTCCCGCGCCAACCGCTCGCTCCCAATGCCCGGCTGATTACGGCCGCCAACAACCATTGCAAGGACATGGCTGAAAGCGGCTATGGCCATTACAGCCCCTCTTCAAACTATTACCCGATCGGAAGTGATCCCGGCGAACGCGCTGAGCACGAGGGATACACCAACCAGATCTCCGGCTATTACGAGAACATCGGGTATGGGTGGGCTTATTCGAGCGGGGGATATCCTGCAGACGCCTACCCGCCTGCAGATTTCCATGATAACCTGTACATCGACGCCCCCATCACCAACCGGGGACACCGCCAGGCGATCCTGAACGATACGGGACGCGAAATCGGGTTGGGATTTTTCAGGACTAATTTTTTCAACGGCTACTACAATACACAGGATTACTATACCCAGGACTTCGGCGCCGACTCCTCCAACCACT
>CAZMSS010000006.1:0-33781 GCA_964568965.1 uncultured Verrucomicrobiota bacterium
CGCCGAAGAACCGCTTGGGTTTGTGGAGGGCATTGGCGTCCACACCACCCGAGAGGATCTTGCCGCTGTGCGGCTGCAGGGTGTTGTAGGCACGGGCAAGGCGGGTGATACTGTCGAGCAGGATGCAGACATCCTTGCCGCATTCCACCATGCGCTTGGCCATTTCAATCACCATCTCGGCGACCTGGACGTGCCGCTCTGGCGGCTCGTCGAAGGTTGAACTCAGCACGTGCGCCTTGGTTGTGCGCTCCATGTCGGTTACTTCCTCGGGACGCTCATCGATCAGCAGGACGATCAGATAGGCATCCGGATGGTTGGCCGAAATGCTGTTGGCAATCTTCTGCAGGAGCACCGTCTTGCCGGTTCGGGGCGGGGCCACGATCAGTCCGCGCTGTCCCATGCCGATGGGGGTAAAGAGGTCCATGACGCGCATGGATACCTCAGCCGGCTCGCGCTCCAGCATGAAGCGGCGGTCCGGGAAGAGCGGGGTCAGGTTTTCAAAGGGGATCTTGCTCTTGGCCTTGTCGGGGTCGGACGAGTTGATCTTGTCGACCTTGACGACGGCGAAGAAGCGCTCCTTGTCCTTGGGTGCCCTGATTTCTCCCTCGACGGAGTCGCCGGTGCGCAGGGCAAAACGGCGGATCTGCGACGGAGACACGTAAATGTCCTCGGGGCAGGGGAGGTAGTTGTAATAAGGCGACCGGAGGAATCCGAAGCCGTCGGGCAGGATTTCCAGAACGCCTTTGCCATGAAGGGAGCCGTTCAGGCGGCCATTGGCCTTCATGATCTCGAAGATCAGCTCATGTTTGCGCAGGGCGCCGAGATCGATCAGGCCGTAGCTGTCAGCCATGGCGTTCAGGTCCGGGACGGGCATCAGCTGCAGGTCTGACAGGTTCAGTGACCGCGGCGTTCCCTGGGGGCGCTGGGGGGGGGGATCCCGCCATTGACTTCAGTTTGAGGGAGTGGCTGGCCGTCCGGGCCCAATACCGGAGCGGGCTGGGGCTGCACGTTGCCTTGAGGTTGGACATCCTGGGGGAGGCCCTGGTTGCCTGGTTCATAATGGGGCAGATGCTGGGGCGGCCTGTCCATGTCGGGCTGTGATACTCTGGGCCGTTGCTGGGGGCGTCCCCCGCGGCCGCGTCGGTTTCCACGATGTTCCGGCCTGCCTGAATGAGGATGTTCGCGTCTTTCTTCCATAGTTATTCTCCGCGGATAGACCGCATTACTTGTTTCGTCTGCTCTTCCAGCAACGCCTTGCTGCCGCAATTATAAATCACAAAATCCGCCCGTTCCATTTTCAAGGCCAAACTCATCTGGGCGGCGATGCGGGCGCGGGCCTCGTCGGGGGAAAGCCCCCGTTCGGTCAGCCGGCGCAACTGGTCCGCTTCCGGAGCCGCCACGCACAACACCTTGTCCCAATCCTTTTCCGCCCCGATTTCGTATAGCAACGGGATAATTACCGTTGCGCTTTCCGAAACTGCCGATTTGACCTCAAGCCACTCGGAAACCTTCTGCATAATCGTCGGATGCGTGAGGGCGTTGAGCGCCTCCCGTTTGCCGGGATCATCAAAAACCATCCGGCCGAGAACGGTGCGGTCAATCCGCCCGTCGGGGCCGATGACCCCCGTTCCAAACTCCCGGATCACCCCGCTCCGGACCGATTCATCCTGTTCAAGTACCCGGTGCCCGATTTCATCTGTCTCACAGACAGGGATCCCCGCCTGAGCCATTATCTGCCCTGCCAGGCTTTTCCCGCAGGCTATGCCACCTGTTAATGCAATTTTGATCATGATGGGGAAAATGGGGGGTGTGAGGTTGCTGAATGACTTCAGCAACGCTGAAACAACATGGGATAAATCGAGTCTGAGTTAAGATGGAGCACGTCCTGTAACAACAAGGGAATCGGGTTAGGATTCGGGAAAAGTGTCCGCTTTATAGGATATGAGGGGGGGCTCCGTCAATGTTATTTTTTTAAATAGCCCTGATTTTGACAGTTCAGGCTCCCTTTTCACTATTCTTCGGGAATCTGTAGTGATAAAAAGGGGTTTAGCAAGATTGGCAAAGAAACAGGAATAAAATGAAGACAATGAATAAGTGGTTGGTAGGAGTGGTAATGGCGGTGGCGGTGCAGGCCCAGGCCGGGTATCAGATAACGATTAAATCGGTTTCGGAGGGCGATAAAAAGGGGCGGCATGGACAGGAGCAGGGAGGAAACAATACTGTGACCCTCTCAACCGATGCCGACAAGGCGCGGATTGATTTCACGGAAGGGAATGCCCCCGGGGGCGGGAAGGACGGGTATCTGGTTACCCAGGATGCCGGAAAAACGTTCACGATGGTCTCGCCCAAGGACAAGACCTACATGAAATGGGACATGGAAGCCATGATGGGAATGGCCGGTGCCATGGGGGGGATGATGAAGATGCAGGTCTCGGACCCCAAGGTGGAAAAAGTCCTGGACGAGGCCGGGGAATCCATTCTCGGGTATCCGACCCGGCACTACAAGTTTCGCACGTCCTACCACATGTCCATGGCGGTCATGGGATTCAAGAACGAGATGAACATCGCCAAGGAGGAGGAGGCCTGGACTACAACCAAGCTTGATATCTCGACGCTGGGCGCCTGGTTCAACAAGATGCCCAGGACCCAGAACGAGGAATTGGATAAGTTGGTACAGGCGGAAAAAGGGAAGATGACGGGGATGCCGTTAAAGATGCTCACGGTTCAGACCTCCACGGACAGCCAGGGGAAGAGCACCGTCACCCGGACCTCCATGAATGTGACAGGGATCAAGAAGATAGGTGCCGGCGACGTGGCGGTTGAAATTCCCTCCGATTACAAGGAGATGAATTTGTTCGAAGGCGTGCCGCAGGACGAGGAGGCGGGCGCTCCGCGCAAAACCCGGAAAAACAAGGCTCCAGCCGGGATTGATTTCAAGAGCATGTTCAAGAAGGCGATGGAATCAGCGGAATAGTAATTCGTTATGCTTCCCCAATGGATCATAGAAAAAAAGCGGAATGGCGAGGAGCTTTCCGCTGACGAGTTGGGGCAGTTTATCGGCGGGTATGTCCGTGGTGAGATACCCGATTACCAGATGGCGGCTCTGGCCATGGCCATTTTCTTTAAAGGAATGACGCCGGCCGAAACCGCCACGATGACCCGGGTGATGATGGATTCGGGCGAGGTTGTGGATACCGCCACCCTCCGGTTGCCCAAGGTGGATAAGCATTCCACCGGCGGCATCGGCGACAAACTTTCCATTCCGCTTGCTCCGCTTGTAGCCTCGTGCGGGGTCGCCGTCCCCATGATTTCCGGGCGGGGGCTCGGGATCACGGGCGGAACCCTGGACAAGCTGGAGTCCATTCCCGGATACCGTACCAGCCTGACTGTGCCCGAATTTCTGCGGGTACTCCAGGAGTGCGGCTGCTCGATGATCGGCCAGACGGAGCGGATTGTTCCCGCTGACCGCAAGCTCTATGCCCTGCGTGATGTTACCGCGACGGTCCCCTCCATTCCCCTGATTGTCTCCAGCATCATGAGTAAGAAGCTGGCCGAGGGGATAGACGGACTGGTGTTGGATGTGAAGTGTGGCCGGGGCGCGTTCATGAAGACCCGTGCCGATGCGGAGGCATTGGCAGGGGCGCTGGTGAGCGTGGGGCGCTCCATGGGCAAGAAAGTCACCGCGTTGATCACCGCCATGGATCAGCCGCTGGGCCGCTCGGTGGGAAACGCTCTGGAGATGGTCGAGTCGGTCCAGATTCTTCGCGGGCAGGGGCCCGCCGATAGCACGGAACTGACCCTGCGACTGGGCGCAGAAATGCTGCTGCTGGCGGGAGTTGTGCCGACGACTGAGGCCGCGCTGCCGCTGTTGCGCAGGAAGCTGGAGTCGGGCGAGGCATTGGAACGGTTCAAGAAGATGGTCCGGTGTCATGGCGGGAATACCGATGTGATCGATGATCCCGGCCGGTTTCCTGTGGCCGCCCACCGTGTTGAATTCCCTGCGCCCAAGGCGGGCGTGGTCCGGGAGGTGGATGCCGAGAGGATCGGGCGGGCCAGTCTGGTGCTTGGCGCCGGGCGGACCAAGACAACCGATGTCATCGATCCCGCAGCGGGACTGTCGGGATTGGTCAAGATCGGAGAACGGGTTGAGGCGGGCCAGCCGCTGGCCACGCTGCACTCGGCCTCGCGGGAACGGATCGGGGAAGCCCTGTCTATCGTCGGGGAGGCCTTTGTGATTGGCGGGGAGCCGGTGACGGCGCCGCCACTGGTATTGGCACGAATGTGAGGATGGCAATGGACACAGACAAGATCATCAAATGCGCTCAAGATGTGCGTGCGGCCTTCCCGGCCTTCCATCCCAAGCTCGCCCTGGTCATGGGCTCCGGCTGGCGCGATGTGGCCGCGGGATTCACGGTGAAGCACGCCCTTGACTATGCGGCGATCCCCGTCCTCGGTGCCACCCAGGTGGCAGGACATGGCGGGCAGCTCCTGATGGCGGGGCTGGATGGTGTTGAACTCCTGATCTTTGCCGGGCGGCGCCACTGGTATGAAGGCGCCGGATGGGAGCCCATCGCCTTTCCCGTGTGCCTGGCGAAAATAATGGGGGCGCAGGGGATGGTGCTGACCAATAGCGCCGGGGGTATCAATGCCCGGTTCCGGGCAGGAGCCGTCATGGTGATTGACGATCATGTCAACCTGATGGGGACGAATCCGCTTATCGGTCCGAATCATTCCTTTTGGGGCACACGGTTTCCCGATATGACCTGCGTGTATGACAAGGATTACCGGGACCGACTGGATAAGTCCGCGCAGCGGGCCGGAGTGTCGCTGGAGCATGGTGTGTATATGGCGGTCACAGGACCGTCGTACGAAACGCCCTCTGAGATTGCCGCGTTTCGCGCGATGGGGGCCGATGCGGTGGGAATGTCCACCGTTCCCGAAGCCATACTGGCCCATGCGGCAGGATTGAAGGTGGCGGGATTATCCTGTGTCACCAACGTGGCCGCCGGGATGGGGGGGCTCCTGTCGCATGAGGAGGTGCTCGCCGGTGCAAAGGCGGCAATTCCGGGACTGACCCGGTTACTTCAGGAATTTATCAGGGAGGCGTGCTGATGAATAAGGTGCAGGCGGGATTGTTGAGATCGGCTCTTGCGGCTTCCCGAAAGAGCTACTCCCCTTATTCCGACTTCCCGGTTGGCGCGGCATTGATGGCCGACGGGGGCAAGGTGTTTACCGGGTGTAATGTGGAAAATGCCTCGTATGGGCTGACGGTTTGCGCCGAGCGGGTGGCAATCATGAAGGCGGTTTCGGAAGGGCACCGGAAGTTCAAGGCCCTTGCTGTTGTGGGGGGACGGGACAAGGCCGTGCCACCCTGCGGCGCCTGTCTTCAGGTACTGGCCGAATTCTGCGATCCGGATCTCCCGATATTTCTGGCTCCCCTAAACAAGCCGAATCAGGTCGTAGCCCTCTCCCTGGAAACCCTCCTCCCCCACGCATTCCGACTGAACACTAAACACTAAACACTGCTCCCTGCCCACTGCCCACTGATCACTCCTCCCATGACCACCTACCCTCTACCCCTGGCCGCATCCCATCCCTCCTTGTCCGGGGCGGTTGAGGTGGTGCGCCGGCTGCAGGCATCGGGATTCCTGGCCTACTGGGCGGGCGGCTGTGTCCGTGATCTGATCATGAACCGGCAGGCCAAGGATTTCGACATTGCGACCAATGCCGTTCCCGACAAGGTGATCGAAATGTTCCCGGAGGCTGTGGCGGTCGGGAAATCCTTCGGGGTGGTGCGTGTTCCCGTGGAAGGGAACTGGTATGAAGTGGCCACCTTCAGGAAAGATTCCCCCTATGTGGATGGGCGTCACCCGGTTGAGGTGACCTTCTCCGACCCGGAGACCGACGCCCAGCGGCGGGATTTCACGGTTAACGCCCTGTTCTATGATCCCCTCCGGGGGCAGGTGATTGACTATGTTTCAGGCAGTGAGGATATCGCCCGGGGCGTGATTCGAGCGGTGGGGAATCCCGATGAGCGGTTCCGCGAGGACCACCTGCGCCTGCTGCGGGCGGTGCGGTTTGCCGCCACCCTCGGATTTACCCTGGACGACCGGACGGCGGCCGCAATCCGCGAGACGGCGCCGCGGATCACGGCCATCAGCGCCGAGCGGATCCGGGAGGAACTCAGCCGGCTGTGGGTTGAAGCCAGGCGGGCGGGCGACGCCCTGATCCTGTTGCGGGACCTCGGGTTGCTTCAGGTCATCCTTCCCGAGATTGCGGTGATGCAGGGGGTCGAGCAACCTCCCGAATATCATCCCGAGGGGGACGTATTCCAGCATACCGTGGTGATGCTTAACGAGATGCGAACCAATGACTACCGGCTGGGGTGGGCGGTGCTGCTCCATGATGTGGGTAAGCCGCCAACCGCCCAGCTCAAGGAAGGCCGCTGGCGCTTCGAGTGCCATGCCAATGTAGGCGAGACGGCGGCCCGTGCGATTATGGAACGGCTGCGCTTCTCCAATGATGACATGGATGCGATTGCCTTCATGGTGGGCAACCACATGCGGTTTGTGGATGTCAAATCCATGCGGCGCGCCACCTTGCGGAGACTGGTGGGGGCGCCTACATTCCCTACGGAGCTGGAACTTCACCGCTTGGACTGCCTTTCCTGCCACGGTGACCTGACCAATTACCAGTATCTGGGTGAATTCAGGAAACAGATGGAGAGCGAACCGGTCTTGCCGCCCCCCTGGGTCAACGGGCGCGACATCATGTCCTTGGGACTCAGGGAAGGCCCTGAAATCGGTGTCTGGCGAAAGAAGGCTTACGATGCCCAGCTGGAGGGGACATTCCCCGACCGCGAGTCCTTGCTGGTATGGTTGAAGTCCGAGATCAGCGGCGGGACCGAGCAGAAATCCGATGCTGATTGAGTAGACGGGACATCATGCTGAACCTGTTTAGCATTGGATATTTGAGCAGATTGCACCTTGCAATTCTGCTTTCCTGTGGCCAATTCATGCTTCTTATTCATGAGGGGTGGTGGGCGTTGAGTCATTCTCTTGCATTGAAGCCGATAGGGGGCTTAGGCGAATCAGGCGGGGTCATTAAGTTGCGCATCGCATCGAACACGACACGGAATTGTTCGTCATACTTCTTTTCCAATTCGTCAAGTTTTCGCGCTAAATCAGCATGTGTTGCCAGAATATATCGGAGACGCACGAACGCCCGCATGATCGTGATATTCACCTGGACTGCCCGAGGGCTGTTTAACACGCTTGAAAGCATCGCAACACCTTGTTCCGTGAAGGCCATTGGCATATAGCGAGTCCCGCCACGAGGGTCAGGTTTTGAGGTGCCAAATTGGCACCTCAAAGCTGCAAACTCTTGACGATTGAGAACAAACATGAAGTCGTCCGGAAAGCGATCGCTATTTCTCATGACCGCCCGCTTAAGGAGGCTGGTGCGAACTTCGTATAGTTCCGCTATATCTCGATCCAGCATAACCTTTTGTCCTCGAACCATCAGGATCTTCCTCTCGATCCGCTCTATGGGGATTAATTCATGGCTCATGGCGTCCTCCCGTGGTCTTGTTTTGACGCTTCTCTGTCGTGTGTCGCTCCGCGTGTCAACTAAAAGCTAATCAGAGCTATACTATAATCGTAATATAACGTACTTTGCAGCATATTAGTGAATTGAAAGGGCAGGTTGTGGGAAAGTGAGTCAAGAAGCTTGTGGCACGCTAAATTTGATGTAGACTGATTATGGAGTTCATCATAGAGTTTTACGAAAGTGCGAGCGGACAGTCGCCCGTGCAAGAATTTCTTGACGCACTCAAGGAAAGCGACCCGACTGACCACGCGGCCGTGCTGGCCGGTCTGGCGAAATTACGAAATCGCCAGTGTCACCGTGAGCCGCTGTCCAAGGCGCTGGGTGACGGCCTCTTTGAGTTGCGTCACATCGGCAGATTGAACACGCGCGTGTTGTGGTTCTTTATGAAGGGGCGGCGCATTATTGCTGTTCACGGCATCCGCAACAAAGGGCAGGCTATTCCGCGCCGGGATCTCGAAACCGCTCAGGAGCGGATGAGTGACTGGCAGAAACGAAGGGGAACATGAAGAAGACCAATTTCGACCTCTATTTGGAGGAACAACTGCAGGATCCGGAC
Source organism: uncultured Verrucomicrobiota bacterium (assembly GCA_964568965.1). Taxonomy (GTDB): domain Bacteria; phylum Verrucomicrobiota; class Kiritimatiellia; order CAIKKV01; family CAITUY01; genus JAABPW01. Next base: position 8,165 of record CAZMSS010000006.1, read on the forward strand.
TTTGCCGACCGGTTTGACCGAGCGGGAGAGGCGTGGGACGTGGCGTTGCAGATTTCGGAATTGCGGGAGAAAGCGGGGCTTTCGCAAAAGGCTCTCGCGCAGAAGCTCAAAACTTCCCAGCAGCAGATCAGTCGCCTGGAGTCGCCCTCCTACGAAGGCCACTCGTTAAGCATGTTGCGCCGCGTCGCCAAGGCGCTCCACGCCCATGTGCATGTTGTGTTCGAAGCGGAGTCCCCCCGGACAAGGATGCGCGTGGCCGAAGCCGGGACTGCCTACGGAGCCCGCCGCAAGGCCAACAAGTAAAAATATTGATCAAGTGCTGGTCTTCGTTAAACCCGGGCACGATGAAGATTTTTGACACCCGGTAGCCGCTCAAACTCAAATTCAAAAACAGGGTGTATTAATCTGTGCCGCCATGGGGTCCGGGTGGTGAATTGCTTGAGCCTAAGTGATGGGGCGCGACTTTGAAAGTCGTCAGAGGTCGCCGCGCAAATGTTATAGACACCTTTTCTGTTCTCGTTAAACTCGACAGCATTTACGGATGGAGCGGACTGCCGCCGCTCATCCGGGGAAATTCCATAATAACGGGATTCCTGATAATAAAGAGTTGGCCGAAAGGGATGATGCCGAAAGGAATCGACAAGTCGGATTGGGACCAAGTCCATCAGATGGCATGCGACGTCGCAAATGCCGCCGTGATGGAAGATGATGTCCTAATGGAGTCCAGAAACTCCGCCATGCTCGATCTGCTGTCGTGTCTTCGCGACAAATATGGTGATCACCCATCCATTATCGCCACCATTGCCGACTATCTCGATGACCCGGAGGAGCGAAAGGCGCAGTACCTGAAGGCTCTCGCCATCGCCAAGGAACAAGGAGATCAGTCGGAGATTGCCGAGATCCAAGATTCACTGAGACAACTTGAAGACGATAACAGCCAACAAGGTCAGGCAGGCTAGAACTCGCCCTGCGGGCTCATTCAGCCTGCTGACCACCGTTAGGCGGGCAAAGGGATAATAATTTCATGAATAAGACGTTGAATTCCGGCACCGTTGTGCTCGTGGGCGCCGCGGCTGCGAACGAGGATTCGCATGTGTCGCCAACTCAGGCGATCATAACCATCGATACTGAAGGATCCGCGAAACCCTATGACCGGATGATTTTCGGCGGGTTTCTCGAGCATTTCGACAATCAGATCTACGGCGGCGTCTTCGAGCCTGGCTCGCCACTGGCCGACAAGGATGGATTTCGCCTGGATGTTATCGAGGCGCTGAAGGAACTGAAGGTCCCTGTCATCCGCTGGCCTGGCGGATGTTTCGTGGACGCCTACCATTGGCAGAAGGGGGTGGGAAGGAAGCGCGAGCAGTATGGTGATTACCGCTGGGGAGTCATCGAGCCCAATACCTTTGGCACCGATGAGTTTGTCGAACTTTGCCGCAGGGTCGGCGCGGAACCCTACATCTGCTTCAACGGGTTGGCATCTCCCCAGATGAATCTGGACTGGGTAGCCTACTGCAATGCGACGGATGGCAAATTCGCGGATCTGCGCAAGGCGAACGGTCACCCTGAGCCGTTTAATGTCAAGTTCTGGAGCGTGGGCAACGAGCGATACGACAAGGCGTACATCCACCGGGTGCGGGATACGGCAAAGGCCATGAAAGAGCTCTATCCGAACGTGGTGATCACATGTTCGGGGTCGCAGGGCGGAGAAGGCACGCGGATGAATGGGGTACACAGCTATCTGATGGAGCAGGCCGGTGAGTACCTGGACTGCGTGTCGGTGCACGCCTATTGGCTGGGAAGGGGTCCTGCTCTGCCGAAATTCGGCTATTTGGACGCGCTTGCGGAATCGGAGATGCCCGGTGCCTACATGACGATTGTGGCCGACTCACTGCGCGAGGCTGGAATGGGCCGGCTCAGGATCGCTTTTGACGAATGGAATCTGCGTGCCTGGCAGCATCCGGGGTTTCCTCGATCGAAGGCAGAAAACTACGACGCTCCCGAGATCAGGGAGTTGGTAGAACGAAGACGCAGCCAGAATGACGTTGCCGAGCAATACACCATGGCAGACGCTCTCTTCGCCGGGTCATTCCTCAATTCCTGCTTGCGTCACGCGGAAGACGTGCGCATGGCCAATGTCGCGCCTCTGGTGAATACGCGGGGGCCGCTGTTCGTCCATCCCAAGGGAATCGTCAAGCGCACGTATTTCCACGCCATGGCGATGTATGCCAATCTTCTTCAGGAGCGGGTCGCAACAGTTCAGATCGAGTCCGGCAAGCTGACGGGGAGCGAGTCCTCCGTTGCCACCGTCGACGCCATTGCCACGGTTGACAAAACGGGCAGACAGTGGTCGATCGCCCTGATGAACCGGCACCCGTCGGAAAGTGTCACCTGCACCATCAAGATGGGAGAGACGGCACTTGGTGGCTCATACAAGGCAACGGTTCTGGCCGGGGAGTCGCCGGATTCCTACAACGATATCGAGCACCCCAACCGTGTGATACCAAAGGAGGTTAACCTGACCTTCAAGATAGGTGCCATCAGCTTGCCGCCTCATTCACTAGTGATCGTTAACGTGCCGTTAAAGAAGTGAGTGTTGCGTGATGTGATCCCCCAGGGTCTGTCCCCGTGGCTCCTGGGTGGTGCGGTTGATGCGGAACTTGTCGCCCTACCCATTGATCACGCATGAGACTGTGGATTTGGACACGCCGGAGGCCGTTGCGACATCTGAAATCGAGATGTGATTGCTCATGCTGAACCTGTTTAGCATTGGTTATTTTGAAAGGCAAGCGCCGGCCAAGGGACTGATCCAACGGCTGGGAAAGCGGATGAAAATCAGGGAGCCAGGAAGGGTTCCAGCTTCGGGCGGCAGGTGGTGCACAGGGTCCATTCTGAATGCGACAGGATGCCGTCGATGGCCTGCTGGTTCCATTTGGCGGGGTAGTCCGGAGTCGAAAGACGGGCTAGGGAGGGCGGAATCAGGCCGAGACGGAAGGGATTGAAGCCCCGCTTGACCGCTTCGGTCATGGCTTCAGGTGTGATGACTGTCTCCGCCAGGGCCGCGCTGCAAATATCGCATGGCATGTTAATCTCCACGGAAAGTTAACTACTCGCTAATGCGGGTATCTATATCTTGTTCCTAAAATAGGAACAAGAGAAATGTTTTCACAGGCATCCCGTTTTCCGGAAACCCCTCACCCCCGCACTCTCCCTCAAGGGCATGTGCGTCAACCTAAGGGGCTCGACACGACCCCTATAGGCTCAAGGCGTGAAGATTCACCACCCGCCTGGAGTACCAGCCTTCTCATCCTAACTCAAGCCGTACTCGGCGGGTGGTGAATCCTAATCCCCGTTGCTGGGATGCCTTAGCTTGAAGCGCATACCTCAAGGTGAGAGGGAGAATCATCGGAGTTCCTGTAAGACGCCACAAAAGCATTTCCTGAAGCTTGCTCCGATTCAGGGAGTTGGTTAGAGTCGGTTCGATTTCAGATACTCCATAACAACACATTGCATCAGGGGCGGTTTATGGGCATGACACTGGTGGTTCTGGCGGCGGGGATTGGGAGCCGCTACGGCGGACTCAAGCAGATCGAGGCGGTGGGGCCGAATGGCGCCATTGTGATCGAGTATTCCGTGTATGATGCCATCCGCGCGGGATTCGACCGCGTGGTGTGCGTGATTCGCCGCGACATCGAAGCGGATTTCCGGTCCCTGGTTGCCGCCCGCTTCGAGAAACATATTCCCGTGGATTATGTGTTCCAGGATATGGCTGATCTGCCCCCGGGCTTTTCCGTGCCTGCGGACCGCAAAAAACCCTGGGGTACCGGACATGCCGTGCTGGCGTGCCGGGATGTCGTCACGACCCCCTTTGCGGTCATCAATGCCGACGATTTCTACGGCCGGCGTTCGTATGAGTCGCTGGGGCGTTTCCTCAAGGGGGTCAATCCTGACTCCGGCAGTTACAGCATGGTGGGCTTTACCCTCCGCAACACGCTCTCCGAGCATGGGTACGTGGCCCGCGGGGTGTGTGAAGTGGATGGACAGGGACTGCTGAAGCGTGTGGTGGAGCGGACGAATATCGAGAAGACGAATACCGGGGCACGCTATGCGGAGGCTAATGGCGGGTGGACGCCCTTGACGGGCGATGAAGTAGTTTCCATGAACATGTGGGGATTAACCCCGTCCCTGTTTGGTCATCTGCAGCGTGAATTTCCCCGTTTCCTCCAGCAGAATGTCGCGAACCCCAAGGCGGAGTTTTTCCTGCCAACCGTGGTGGATGGACTGGTCGGTACAGGGCAGGCCTCCGTGAAAGTGCTCACGACGCCGGAGTCATGGTTCGGGGTTACCTATCCCCAGGACAAAGCTGTTGTGGTCGAGGGAATCAGGCAGTTGGTGGAGCAGGGCGTGTACCCGGCGGCACTGTGGGGCTAATGAACTTCCCATTACCCCCCAAGTGATGCAGAGAAGAAGGATTTCACCACTAATTGAAGAAATTTAGGGAATTCGGAATTCGGATCACAGAATAATGTTTTGCGATTTTTTATGTCTGGTGGGTACACCAGCCACGAAAAATCGCAAAACGGTTTTTCCGGGACATTGAAGAAGACTGCAGAGGTGCAACGGAGGACTCCGCATTTTCCCTGATTTCCCAGAACACCGTTGCGGTATTTTTATGCGGTGTACCCGCCGCATACAAATACCGTAACATTTTCCGGGTTCCCTCTGGATTTCTTCAATTTCCTGGATCAGTGGTTAAAACTCTTCCCGACTTGTGGGGAACTCAAAGGGTGATGAGCTTGTAGATGGCGGAAAAATCCTGTTCGCCCAACCCGCCGGTCATGCCCTTGGTAAAGATTTCCTTGAGCCGCTCGGTCTGGGGACAGGGGGTTTCCAGTGTTGCGGCCCGCTCCAGGGCGAGGCGGATATCCTTGTCCATGTGCTTGAGCGAGAAGTGGGTGGAATAATCGCCGCTGAGCATTTTCCCGAGCTTCATATCGGCCAGGACTGAATACCCCGCATTGGCCTTATAGGCATCAAGGAATGTGGCCATGTCGAGGCCGGCCTTTCCGGCGAAGCCCAGTCCCTCCGCCATGGCCTGCATGAGGTTTGCCAGCATCATGTTCATGATCAGCTTGGCATCGGCGGCGGTGCCGGTCTCTCCGAAATAGAAGCATTTCTGGCCGATCTGAAGCAACAGGGGTTCCATGCGGGCAAAGAGGCGCCGGTCGCCTCCGACATAAAAGATCAACTTGCCCGCAGTCGCGCCGTCCTTGCTGCCTGTAAAAGGGACCTCCAGGAATTCCCCGCCGGCGTTTTGTACAGCCCGTGCCGCACGCAGATTATCGGCGGGGCCCACGGTGCTGGCGTTCAGTACGACTTTCCCCTTTAGCGACGTGCGGGCAATGCCGCTGCTGCCCTCGATTACGGAGTCCAGGGCGGGCGGGTCGGCGACAACAATCATGATGACATCGGAAGCCCGGGCCACGGCTTCCGGGCACTTCGCGAGGGGGAACCCCGCGTCCTGCGCGTGAGCCGCTGTCCGGTTCCAACCGATGACGGTGTGTCCTGCCTTCTGCCAGTTCCGGCCCATCCGCGCCCCGATAATTCCGCAACCGATGATGCCGATATTCATGGTGTCCCCGCAGGGAGTTGAGAGACTTCAGCGATGACGAGGCAGACATCGTCATCAAATCCAGAGGAGGTGGCGAAGGCTTCTGCATCCGACACCATGGCCGGCAGCAGGGCATCCGGCGGGGAGCTCAGATGCCGCCTGGCGCTGGCGTAGAGCCGCTCCTCGCCATATTGTTCCCGGCCCTTGCCCTCGACTTCGGTGATGCCGTCAGTGTAAATGAGGACCCCGTCGCCGGAGTCCAGGGGAAGTTCAGTTGTTTTGAAGGTGTGTTTGTCCAGGATGCCAAGGGCTGGACCCTGCGGTTCCTGGCCCGTGCCCAAAGACGCGACCGTGCGGCGGATGCGGTTGATCAGCAAGGGATTCGGATGTCCGGCATTGCTGAATGCGAGGCGCCGGGCAGTGAGGTCGAAAAACACATACGACGCTGAAACGAACATGAACTCCTGGGCATCCCGCAGGATCGTCATGAATTCCCGGTTCATATGCGAGAGGAACAGCCCTGGATTGTCCGCGATGGGTTTCAGTTCCTCCACCATGCTCCGCATAATGGCGGTGATGAGGGCGGCGCGCATTCCGTGGCCCATCACATCGCAGGCGAACAATCCAGCCTGGTGGTCGGAGAAGGGGAGGATATAGAAGAAGTCGCCGCCCAGGGTCGTGCTGGGCCGGTAGAAATGGTTGAATTTCAGCAGGCTCTCCTCCGCGGCTGCCCCGGGAGGGAAGGTCGGGAAGGTGCGGGGGAGAAGGGCCAGCTGAACTTCCCGTGCCATATCGAGGTCGGCTTCCATCTCGTTGTTCCGGATGCGGAGCTGTTCGGCGTACTGTTCCCGCTGGGCTTCCGCCCGTTTACGTTCCGTGACGTCATTGAAAGAGAGCACGATGCCGACCAGTTCGTCATCCGTGTTGAAGTTGGCGGTGGCGGCGGCCTGGACATAGAACGTGGAGCCATCGCTCTTGCGCGCCTCCACTTCCTGGCACCAGGCTTCTCCTGTTGCCACCCGGTTGCCGATAGCCGTTCCCAGGTCAGGGTTCTTGAACAAATCGGACAGGGTCAGTTTTTGTGCGGCTTCCTGATTTTCAATTCCCCACATGCGCAGGGCCGTCGGGTTGCCGTACATCAGGCGGGATTGAAGGTCGGCGATGGCGATGCCGCTTCCTGCAAGCTGGATGGCGGTGTGTTCCGTGCGCAATTGTTCCTCCGCCTGCCGGCGCAGTGAGATGTCTCGGACAAAGAAGCACAGGTAGTCCTGCCCTGAAAGGAAAAGCCGGTTGATGGCGGTTTCGGTGGGGAATACCGTTCCATCCTTGCGGACGAAGAATGCCTGCAGGAGCACAAAACGGGTATTGGCCAGGTTCTCCCGGATCATGGGCAGGAGGGTTTCGTCGGCACCGTAGAGCAGGTCGAATACCTCCATGCGGCACAGGTCATCATGTTCGTGGCCGAGGAACTGGGTGAGGCGCACATTGGCATCCACAATGCGACCGGAATAATCGGTGATCACGGCGCCATCGTAGACATTCTGGAGGAGCTGCTGGAAATCCGAATCGCCGACCATGCTGGTGCTGGACTTGGCTTTTGTGACCCGGATGGTGGGGCGCCGGGGCGCCGCCGCCTTCCCGATCTTCTTATCCTCAAGCAGGTCGGGGGTCAGATCAATGCGCATGGTGCGGGAGCTTTCCCGCGAAACCGAGGACGACGGGTTGTCCGACTGTGTTTTATCCATACTTGTCCCACTCCTTCGCTATTCAGCGGTCACACTACCATGGGAGGGCGAGGGAGACAAGAGCGGCCATTCGTATCTATTTTCTGGCGTCCGGGAGCGAAATTCAATAGGCTTCGACCGCATTTTCAGGAGGATAAACACCATATGATTCCGCGTTACACCCGCCCGGAAATGGGCAATATCTGGTCGGACGAGAATAAGTTCGCCGTCTGGCTCAAAATCGAGATCCTGGCCTGCGAGGCCATGAACAAACTGGGCATCGTTCCTGCCGCTGACCTGAAGCGGATCAAGGACCGTGCGGCCTTCAGTGTCAAACGGATCAATAAGATCGAGGCGAAGGTCAACCACGACGTCATCGCCTTCCTCACCAATGTTGCCGAACATGTCGGTCCCTCCTCCCGGTTCATCCACCGGGGGCTCACCAGTTCGGATGTCCTCGATACCGCCCTCGCAGTCCAGATGCTTCAGGCGGTGGACATCCTGATTGCCGACGTGAAAATCGTCCGCAAGGCCGCCTCCGTCAAGGCCCGGAAATTCAAATACACCCCCATGATCGGGCGCAGTCACGGGGTTCATGCCGAGCCGATCACCTTCGGCCTGAAAATGGCACTCATGTACGATGAGTTCGGGCGCGCCCTCACACGGCTTGAGGCGGCACGCGAGATCATCCGGGTCGGTCAGCTCTCCGGCGCGGTCGGGACCCATGCCCACATCGATCCCTTCGTCGAAAAATACGTCTGCGGGAAGCTCGGTCTTAGGCCTGCGGCAATCTCCACCCAGATCCTCCAGCGTGACCGCCATGCGGAATACATGACCGCGCTGGCCCTGGTGGGTGCCTCGGTGGATCGCTGGGCCACGGAATTCCGACACCTGCAGCGGACCGAGGTGCTGGAGGTTGAGGAATACTTCGGCAAGGAACAGAAGGGGTCCTCGGCGATGCCCCACAAGAAGAATCCCATCACGGGGGAGAAGCTGTGCGGCCTGGCGCGGTTGCTTCGGGGTAACGCCGTTGCCGCCCTGGAGAACGTGGCGTTGTGGCATGAGCGGGATATCTCGCATTCCTCCGTGGAGCGGGTGATCATGCCCGACAGCACGATCGCGCTCGACCACATGCTTGTGAATCTGGAGAAACTGGTTCGCAACCTGGTGGTGTCGCCTGAGCGGATGAAGGAAAACCTGAATATGACGCACGGGTTGATTCATTCGCAGCAGGTGCTGCTGATGTTGACGCAGGTGGGTTTCACCCGCGAGCAGGCCTACCGGATGGTCCAGCGTCATGCCATGGCCGCCTGGGAGACGCGGCAAAGCCTGCGTGGCCTGATCGAGGCGGATCCTGAGATCATGGAGAAGGTAACCCCCGCCGATCTGGACAAGGTCTTTGACCTCAAGGTCCATTTCCGCGACGTAGCCAGGACTTTCAAGGCCGTGGGGCTGTGAGTAATTGAAGATTTTGGATTGAAGAGTTCAGAAGGAAAGAGGATTCAATGAGCAAGAAGATCGTAAAGCGGGCGAAATCGGCTTATGCGGCGTCGGGTGTGGATATTGATGCGAAGATGAATGGGATCGCCTCCATCAAGAAGATGGTGAAATCCACGAGGACCGCCGGCGTGCTCAACGAAATCGGGTCCTTCGGTGGTTTTTTTGCCTCGCCGGGCAAGGATAAGATTTTGGTGGCCAGCACCGACGGAGTCGGCACCAAGCTGAAAATTGCCGCCATGGCCCGCCGGCACGACACGGTGGGGCAGGACATTGTCAACCATTGCGTGAACGACATCCTCGTGCAGGGTGCCGTGCCGCTGTTCTTCATGGACTACGTTGGCATCTCCAAGTTTGAGGGATGGATCTTCGAGCAGGTGGTCAGCGGTCTCTGCAAGGCCTGTCGCGAGAATGGGTGCGCCCTGCTCGGCGGGGAGACGGCGGAAATGCCCGGACTCTATCCCCCCGGCGAATATGATCTGGTCGGGACGATTGTCGGAACGGTGGACCGCCGTGAGGTGGTAACCGGAAAAACCATCCGGCCGGGTGATGTCATGATCGGTCTGCCGTCCTCGGGTCTTCATACCAATGGCTACTCCCTGGCCCGCAAGGTCATTTTCGAGACTGCCAAGCTGAAGCCTTCCTCGGTCCTTCCCGGCACCAGGAAAACAGTGGCCGAGATTCTCCTGGCTGTTCACAAGAGCTATCTCAAGCCGGTGACCACGCTGATGAAGTCCGTGAAGGTCAAGGGCATGGCGCACATCACCGGCGGTGGATTCCCGGACAACGTGCCGCGGGTGCTGCCCGATACGGTGAATGCCGTGTTTGACCGGGCTTCGTGGGCCATCCCCGAGGTGTACCAGTTCATCCAGCGGGTGGGCAAGGTGGACCGTGAGGAAATGTACCGGGTTTTCAACATGGGGATCGGCATGGTGGTTGTGGTCCGCAAGCAGGATGTCGAGAAGTCCCTGGCCGTGTTGAAGAAAGCGGGCGAGAAACCCGTCCTCATCGGGTGGATAGAAAAAGGTAACCGTAAGGTTCGGTTGATCAACTGATTTAACCGGGGGGCGGATGCGACCAATACTCCTTATTCTGGCGGGCTGGATGCTGATGCTCACGCCGGAAGGGGGGGCTGGGTTGATTCAGCTTCAGCCTGACGTCCAAATAGAGATCACCAATGGTCTCCCCGTTGCGGTCATCAGAGTCCTTAATTGCGGCCAGGAGCCGGCCCGGGTGACAACCCTTGAGGTTGGCATAGCTTCAAGCAAGGAAGGGGGCGCCGGTCCCGAAAGAAGGGCGATATCGCGCTCGGTGGCTCCCGGTGACTCTGTTCAGGAACGAATCCCGGTTCCCCTGCCACCCCTATGGCCGGGTGTTTATCAGGCGATCACCCGCATCCGGTATGCCGATTTCACGGGGCGGGAGTTCTCTTCCGTGGCGGTTTCGGGGTTAAGCCACGCCGGGGCGGTTCAGGGCGAACTTGCCAATTGGGTGGTGCCTACGGTGTATCCGGCCGATCTGGGGCAGTCGGGTGTTGTGCGTGTATCCCTGCTGTTGATCCAGGATGATCCCGTGGAGGCCACGGTACGACTGGTTCTGCCGGATGAATTGGCGTGTCGGGCGCTTGAACAACGGGTGTCGCTAGAGCCTGACAGCCCGCGGGACGTGACGTTTGAGATCACCAACCGGCAGGCTCTTCCGGGCGGAGTCTATCCTGTTCATGTGATTGTTGAGCAGGACTCGGCGGGGGCTCACCGGAGCGTGTCGGCGTCCGGTCCTGTGACGGTCTCCGAGATCAAATGGCTGGGGCAGTCCTACTGGGTCTGGCTGGGCGGGGCGCTTGTGGTCGTCCTGCTGGGACTGGCAGGCCGTCGCCGTGGGGGCTCCACACAACCGGTATGGCTTGACGTAACCCTGCTGGGCCTGATCAGTTGTTTTATACTCTGGCAGTTCTCGCCGGCTGATTTGATCTGCAATACCACGACTGTGGGGGGCGACACGCCGGCCCATCTCTACCTTGTCAGCCATCTCAAGGAACAGCTTTTCCATCACGGAAGGATTATTTCGTGGGCGGGTGGTTGGTGGGGCGGGTTCCCGATGTTCCAGTATTATTTTGCGCTTCCGTATCTTGCAGCCGCGTTACTGAGCACGCTCATTCCGTTGCCAGTTGCCTTTAAGCTGGTCAGCATGGCCGGGGTGCTGCTGCTGCCGCTGTGCGCCTACTGGGCCGGCTGCCTGTGGCGATTGCCGCGACCGGTTCCCCTGGTCCTGAGTCTGGCCATGCTCCCCTTTCTCTTTGTGCACTCGCACACCATGTGGGGCGTGAATACCTCAAGTACTCTGGCCGGAATGATTGCGAACAGTTGGAGCTTCGCGTTGATGCTGCCCGCCCTGGCCTCCGCCTGCCGCGATGCGGGGGAGGGCCGGTTCCGGCTGGGAACGGTCGCGCTGATCGTCCTTGTGTTGTCATCTCACTTTTTCACCTCGGTCATGATGTTCCTGGCGCTGGCCATCGTGCCGGTGTTGTGCGGGAAAGACGGTGGCATTCGTGCGGTTAAGGTCCTGTTCCTGGAGAGTTTTCTGGCTCTCCTGCTCATGGCTTGGTGGATTGTGCCACTCGTGGCGAAATCGGCGTTCAGTATGGATTTCGGGACCAACTGGGATGTGACGCTGTGGATGACGTTTCCGAAATATGCGGCCGGCTTGCTGGTGTTCGCCGTTGTCGCGCTGGTGCCCTGGGGCCCGCCCCGGCCGAAGGTGGTTGCAGGGTTACTGCTCTGGATGCTGGCCATCGGGGTTGTCCTGTTCAAATATGGATTCACGCTGTCGCCGGTGTTTGTCAATGTCAGGCTCTGGCCCTTTATATTCTTTGCGCTCGCGGCATTGGCGTCGCTGGGGCTGGGAAGGATCCTGATGTCCATCCGGGGCCAGATATATTGGCTGGTTGCGTTGCTGGCGGGAGTCATCCTGGGGGTGATGGCAGGGGATTCCCTGACAGGCCGTCCGCAGGATACCGGCATTACCCGAATGTGGGCGAAGTGGAATTATTCAGGACTTGAAGCCAAGCCGGCGGCGTCCGTGATCCCCAAACTCGTATTGCCGTTGAAGGGGACCCCGGGACGGTTGGCGAATGACTTGTGCGAGGAGAACAACCAGCTTGGTTCAAGCCGCGTATTTGAGTTGGCTCCGTATCTGGCGGGAAAACCGGTTCTGGAAGGCGGGTTGGTCAATTCAGCCCTGGGATCCATGTATGCCTATACCATCCAGGGAGAATCGTCCGATTCCTGCGCTGGCTTTCCCGCGATTGTGACGCCGCAACCGTTCAATTTCACGAATGCCACCCGGCACCTCGAAATGTTCAACGTGAAGCACTTCATTGCCCGGAGCGAGCGGACCAAGCAGGCCCTGCGGCAACAGCCTGGCTGGCGACTGGTCGCCCGGGAACAGGAGTGGGAGTTGCATGAATTGATGACCCACGAGGGTCGCACGGTGGTTATCCCCCGGCGGATGCCGTTGGAGGTTGAGACGGCCCGCTGGAAGGAGTGCTCCCTGGCATGGCTGACCACGATGCCGGCTATGGATCAGCCTGTGATATGGAGGGAAGCGGGGGAGGACAAGGGAGTGAAGGCGACGCCGTTTCTCTCGGAGAAACAGTTTTTCGATCGTCTAACGGAATGGCGCATGGGGAATACAAACGGTTTTGGAGTGGCGCTCCCCGAAGCCGGAACCCGATGCGTCAGCACAGAGGAGGTCACGGATGACACCATCCGGTTCAAGACCACGGCGATTGGCCGGCCGCATATCGTCAAGGTTTCGTGGTTCCCCAACTGGAAAGTGCGCGGGGCGCGGGAGATCCTCAAGGTGTCGCCGGGGTTCATGCTGGTTTACCCGGAGCAGGAGAATGTTGAACTCTATTATGGAACGCAGTGGAGTGACGGCGTAGGATATGTGCTGACGGTAGTGGGGTTACTGGGTGTGGCGTGGGCGGCTAAAAAAAGAAATTGAGACTCTTCATGAGGGTGAGACTGCTCAAAATCCTGGATGTGACGGTAGGCTTTTTCTTGTGTTGGACCACCGGGTATTTCCTCCATCTGTTCCGCCGTAATGGCCTCAATGAGCTGCCTGTGACGCCCCCTCTCGATGCGATCAGGCGGATTCTGGTGATCCGGCCGGGCGGGATGGGCGATATGATTTTGCTGCAGCCGATGCTGAAGAGCCTCCGGCAGCACTGTCCGCAGGCCGAGATAGACTTGGTGTGCGAGAAGCGGAACCGGGATATTCCGGCCCTCGCCGGGGAATCCGGACGGGTGCTTCTCTATGACGCCCATCCCTTCGGCTTTATGCGCCAGCTTCGTCAAGGGCGTTATGATGTCGTCATTGATACCGAACAATTTCATTATTTCTCGGCAATTATGACCATCCTGAGTCGTGCGCCGGTGAGGATTGGCTTCAAGATCAATCCCGGGAGGAACACCCTCTACACTCATCTTGTAAATTATGATTTGGAAGGGTATGAAGCCGGCGAGTTTATGCGATTACTGGTTCCGTTGGGGATAAACAGTGAGGCGGTGGTGAAGGGCTGCCTTTCCGTGCCAGGCCGTGTCCGGGCGAGAAACAATTCAATAGTCATCCATGTCGGCGCATCCACCCGGTACAAGCATTGGGCGACCAGCAATTACGTGGGATTGGTGAAGAGATTGGGCGGCCTGAAGTCTGATGCCCATGGACGCTCCGCCGAAATTGCAGCGGGAGGGGACTGCGGAACGATATTCCTGGTGGGCGGTTTTAACGAGGCTCGGTTGGCGGAAGACATTGCCCTCCAAGCCGGATTGGGTGATCGGGTGAAGGTCGTGGCGGGAAGCCTGGCAATGCAGCAGACTGCGGACTTAATCGGGAGTGCGGCTCTTTTCATTGGCGGCGACTCCGGATTGGCGCATTTGGCTGTGGCCCTGGAGACTCCGGCCGTGGTCCTGTTCGGTCCGAGCGACCACAATAAATGGGGCGTATCAAGTCCCGGCAATGTCGTTGTCAGGAACGATCTTCCCTGTGCGCCTTGCTCCATTTTCGGCTACCACAAGTTCTGTCGCTCCATCGCATGCATGTCGGGGATCACGGTGGATCAGGTCATGGCGGGGGTCAGGAGCGCCTTATTGGAACGCATATCCTCTTCAAGCAGTGATTCCAGCGCACGATAGACCGGGCCGGGTTTTCCATTCCCGATGGGGTAACCGTCGAATTCCACTCCAGCGGCGACATTAATGGTGGTGCCTGCCAGGAGAAATTCGCTCGCTGCCTGGATGTCATTGCGGGAGATGTCGGAAAAGGCCACCTCCTTCAGGAGGCCGGAGCCGGTCAACGACCGCGCCAAGTCCATAACGCGCAGCATGGTGGTGCCCGCCAGGATCCGGTCCAGCTTCGGGAACAGGAGGCGCTGATCGGCAGTTACGATGCCCATGTTCTCGATGGCGCCTTCTGTCAGGAAGCCGCGTTCATCAAAGCCGGCGGAGAAGTTCACGCCGGCATCCACGGCTTCCTTTTTCATCAGGACGTTGGGGGCATAGTTGCAGTTCTTGATATGGCTCATGCCGGCCGACTTGGCGGCAATCCGACTGGTGCAGATGCGTCCACCCTCCGGGTGCAGTTTCATGAACGGGGTGCCGAGTGACGTGACCACGACATAGAGCTGGGACGCCGGGCAGTCATAGGGGTTGACTGCAAAGCTTCCCGGGCCCCGCGATACAAAGACACGAATCATGCAATCGGTCTTTTTCGCCGCCTTGATGGTTTCCTGAATGATTCCACAAAGATCCTTCCGCTCAACGGGGAGCGTCAGGCAGAGCGCTGCGGCCGACTGCTCAAGCCGGTCCAGATGGCCGTCGAGGTTATAGATCCGGCCGGTGACGGCCTTGATGGCTTCAAAGATTCCGTCGCCCCGGTGAACCATGTGATCATCAATGGGAAGAAGCATAAGGGCGGGATCGGTGACAATTCCGCCATACAGGCTGGAATACATGGCGAAATAGCTATCCTGATAAGGCCGGCGTAGCGCGGCGGCGAGGACGGGCCAGTCGGATGATGTGAACTGTTTCATTGGGCCGAGCATATCAGAAAAGAGATTCAGGATGGAATCCGTTATTTCCCCGGAATCCTCAGCCCTAAAACTCCCCGCTTGCCCCTCGCTGTTTATTGTTTCAATATCGCTTGCATGAGATTCCAAGTGGAAATGACAAGGGACGAGCGGACGGCGATATGGCGCCATGCCGCACCATTCCTGATATGGGTTGTGATCATGAGCATCCCTGTCAAGGATGTGGCTTTTCGCTATGCCCTCCAAACTGTGGCAGGGGTTGCCGCTCTCCTGATCGCCAGGCCCTGGCGTTACTATCCCGCCCCTTCAATCCGCTGGCTGCCAGTGTCGGTTCTGGTCGGCGTGGCGGTGTTTGTGCTCTGGGTTCTTCCAGAGTCGTCTTGGGCGAAGCGTATCCCGTGGCTATACGATCTGTATGCGCGTTACGCGGTCAGGGTTACCGCGCCGGTGGCGATGGGATCCTCTCCCTATGCGCCGGAACATTGCGGCTGGTTCCTTTCTGTTGTCAGATTGGGGGGCTCCGCCTTTGTGATAGCCGTGGCCGAGGAGTATTTCTGGCGAGGCTTTCTGATGAGATGGTTGCGCGGACGCGGACATCCCTTTTTAAGCATCATGCCGCAGGGGGTAGGCTGGGGGATGCTGATCGTCAGCTCATGCCTGTTTGGTCTGGAGCACAGCCGGTGGCTGGCGGGAGTTCTGGCAGGCCTGGCCTACGGCTTGCTCTACATCAGGACGGGTGATCTTTGGGCGGCGGTGACGGCCCATATCACGACCAATTATCTGCTGGGACTTTATGTCCTGGCCACGGGCGCCTATGTGTTCTGGTGAGGCACCGGATCCTGCAGGACCGGTCCCTGCCCGGTGAGCATCGCGGGCAGTCGGCATCCGTTGCACCCGTTCCGGCTGTTCAGGCAGAAATCGTGAAAGATCTGGAGCAACCCCTGTTGTCTCAAGCCGGAGCGGTAGAGTGAGGGATTGTGGTCGTGTCCGAACAAGGCGTGTGCAGTGTGGCGCCCGAACCGATTGTCATCCTCAGGCGGGAGCGACAGGAGCCATTCCAGGCCGGGTTTCGAGGTGGTTGTGGCCGCCATCCAGGGGATAATGACGTTCGTGAGGAGGGTGGCTGCGCGGCCGGGGCCGATCAGGGCGACGGGGGTTTCGCTTCGTGGACTTGAGAGCCCGGTTCGCCATGCCCAGTAACTGTCCCCTCCTGCCTCCTGTAAAGCATTCAGGATCATCCGCCATGAAGAGGGTGTCTCAAGTGAGAGGGCTGTCAGTTCAAGGAAAGGACCGCGACCTGTGAACAACCCGGCGGCCGCCATGAGTCGCCGGAGTGGATGGTTCACCGGCCTGACATGGGAGAGTACCCACTCATTCCTGCTGAGTGTTTTTCCATGCCATGCGGCTTGATGGCGCCACCAGACGTCCCAAAGTGACCTGACGAATCCGCGGGTTTCCTCGTCCCAAAGAGGGTTGGTTTTGGCCGGCAGCAGACCCGACACGCCTGCCAGCAGGGCATAGGCGGTATTCATGTCGTTTCCCGAGTCCTGTCGCAGGCGATCAAGAGTCAGGTGTTGGGCAAGTTTATGGAAGGGGCTGCGATTATGCTTATATCCCAGCGCGCCCATGACTTCCTCGTAGAGGGTCTGGTCTTTATTGCCGCCTGCCATGGTTTGCGAGAGGCGCTCGGTCTTGAGTCGGATCCGTTCTTCGCCTGCCGAATCAAGGAGAGCTCCCTTTTGCTCCGGCGACCAGGCTTTTAATAGTCCGGCGCAGGGAGGGCAGGGGGCAAGGGTGGCAAATGGATAGGCAGGCAGGTCCAGACTTTCGAAAGAGAAGGACGGGATCCGGCTCAGCGCCTTTTTCAAGGAGATCTGAAGCACCGGGGCGGGTAGATCCGCTTCCCCGAGTATGCCGTCGAAATAGGTGACATGCGCGATAACCCCCTGATACCGGCGGTCGGCGGCATGGCCATGATGACGCCAGTCGGCCGGGCGTATATGCAGTTCAATGTCGCCCCGGAGGGTGCACTCGTCCGGTCCGATTCGCAACACGGCATCGAGAAAATCAGGCCCGGCCTCCAGGTTCCAGCGACCGGGATTTTCGACGTGAACCAGGCGGCCATCGACCGTGAGCAGGGGAGTGGGACGGTAGGCGGGATCCGCCCAGACACATCGCAGGTGCCGCTCCGACCAGGGGAATTCAAAATTGCCGGACGATTCCCGGAGGACGGTGACCGGGGGCATGCGAAGGGCGCGGTACCGGCAGGCTCGGGGAAACAACTCGCTGCTTGTGATGACCATGCAGGGAGTTTTATAAAACTTATAAATTAGTACAAGTTAATATTTAAAGCTGCTCCGGCCGATGTATTCGCGCAGCATGGAGGTATTGGGGACTTCCCGGTCTGGAATGCCGATGAAGTTGAGCAGGAAGGCCGTCAGGCGGCGCGCCTCGGCGTATTCCCGGTCGAATGGTTTTACCTCCATCAGGAGGGGCTCGGCGATGGGTTTAAGAACGGCCAGCTCATAATCCAGGGCGGAGTTGAAGGTGGCGTCGGCTTCTGACTGGAAGGGAAATATCCACCGTTCCTCACCCCGTCGTACTGAGGACCACATGTTGAGGGTTTTCAACGCCGAATGGCCCCGGTATTTGTGGTCCCTTACCATGCGGCGGATCAGTCGGTTATCCGTGGTGGAAATCCGGTTGTTGGCATCCAGGCTGAGTTGGGTCAGGGCGCTGACATAGACGCGGAACTTGGCGGAGTCGGGTAGCATCCGGGTTAATTCCGGGTTCAGTCCGTGGATGCCCTCAATGATGAGGATGCCGTCATTGCCGAGTTTCATTTTGTTTCCGCGGTAAATACGGGTCTTGGTTTCAAAGTCAAACACAGGCGGGTCGATTTCGCCACCATTTGCGAGTTGTTCCATGTGGCGGTTGAACAGCGCCAGGTCCAGCGAATTGATGTGCTCGAAGTCCGGAGCGCCGTTTTCATCCCGGGGTGTTTTTGACAGTTCGAAAAAGTAATTATCGAGGGACAGGGTGGAGACGCGAAAGCCATTCACGCGAAGCTGGATGGCCAGACGTTTTGAGAAGGTCGTCTTTCCGGAAGAAGAGGGACCCGCCACGAGGACGATGCGGGCGGAGTCGCGTCGACGAAGGATCTCGTCGGCGATCCGGGCGACGTTCTTTTCGTGGAGCGCCTCCGCAACCTTGATGAAATCACTGATGTCGCCGTTCATGATGATTTCATTCAGGCGCCCGACGGTGTTGACGCCCATGACGCGTCCCCAATCCTTGTGCTCCCTGAATATCTTGAAGAGCATGGGGATGTCCCGGAAGGCGGCGACTTTACTGCCTTTCGAGGGTTCGGGGAGTTGCAGCACAAATCCGGGTGAATAGTGGATCAGATCAAACATGTGGATGGCGCCGGTGGAAGGGGCGACAGGGCCCTGGGCGAGATCGTAGAAGCCTTCGCACACATGAATGACGACCCGGGGCGGGTTCCGGAACCTGAGCAGATTCAGCTTGTCGGTTTGTCCCGCCTCGGTCAGTCGCCGTGAGGCCTCGGCGAAGGAGATCTTTTTGCGTTCGATGGGAATGTTCCTGGCGATCAGGGCATCCATGCGTTGATGGATGGCTTCAACTTGTTCCCGGGTGATGCCCCCATTGTGTTCGCCGTCCTTCTTCTCGAAACTGCAGTAGAGTCCGTTGCCCACGGCATAATCCACCGAGAATCCCGAGCCCGGAAACAGCTCTTTCACGGCTTTTGCCAGGACGAAGGCCAGGGATCGTTGAAAGACATGCCACCCCTCCGGGGATGCCATGGTCAGGAGTTTGATCTCACTGTCCATTTCCAAGGGGTAGTTGAGCGAGCAAATGTCATTGTTAACAAGGGCGGCGATATAGGGGAGGCCGGCGGCATCGGTGCAGGAAGGCAGTATATCGCTGAGGGTCGTGCGGAACGGATATTCCGCGATTCGCCCATCGTCAAAGGTCAACTTGATTGTCTCAGTCATATATCCTCCCCGGTCCCCCGGATCCTCCCGGAAACCGTTACGATTCGATACCCCTCCGACCCTGAACCCCGGCATCGTAGTAGTGCTTGATGCAGCGCATTTCCGTAACCAGGTCTGCCCTTGCCTGCAGTGCCTGGCCGGCACCCCGCCCGGTCAGCACCAGTTCAACGGTGTCGGGTTTATCGTCGATCAACTGAAGCAGATCTCTTTCCGTGATCAGGCCGGCTCCGACGGCGCCATGGGCTTCATCGGCGATAACCACGTCAAAGGAACCGGATTTCATGGCATTGGCGAGCGCTTCCAAACCGCGCTGAGCTTTCTCGATGTCCGCAGGCAAGGGGCCGCCCCGGATGAAATGGCCCAGCCCGTATTGTTCAATGGTGACCTCGGGAAATCGCTCCCGCAGGAGACGGATTTCGCTGTAGTCACCGCTTTTTATGAATTGGCCCAGATAGACCCGCAGGCCGGCCCCGACAGCCCGGACGATGAGGCCCAGGGCAGCCGTGGTTTTGCACTTCCCGTCGCCCGTATAGACTTGGACATAGCCTTTCATGGATTCTCCCAAGGCGGCCTTTCCGGGAGGAGGGTCTTGAATTGTTGCACAAGGGCGGCTTCATAATCCCTGTCATAGCGCCCCTCAAGGAACCGGCGGTACGCCTCGCGATGGAAACACGCCCAGGAGGCTTCCTCGTGTCCGGGGTTGATCGGAAAAAAAAGCGCCCCCACAGCGGCTGCAGCCTTGAGATCACCCGGCGCATCGCCGATCATCAGGACGCGGTCGGACGGATAGCGCCCGGATGTCGCCAGGGTGAGGTGTTCGGATTTCGTTCCGAGTTCCTGGCCGGCGATGACCTCGACAAACCTCAGGAGCCCATGTTCCTCCCATTCCCGTATCAGGGCTTCGGTGGGGGTTTGTGATACACAAATGGCATCCGAGTGCGTTCTGATATCCTCGAGGCTTTCGATGACGCCCTGGAAAGGCTTGATATTCCTGACAGTCCGGGCCACGGCCTTATTAACCTCAAGGCTCCATGTGAGGAGTTGTTGCAGTTCGGGATCATGAGTATCCGCCACACGTTTTTCAAGGGCAGGGTTTCCGAGGGGTAGCCCTGACTCGCAGAACTCCCTGAGAGCCCGTGTGGAGGGCAGTTGAAAACCAGTCCGTCGCACCTCGGGATGACTACGAAGAAGGTCGAAGGTGGTCAGCAGGCAGGGAAAGCGGTTCTGGCCCCGGTGGATGGAATAAAGGTTTACGAACTCGGCCGTCTGCCGGAGGGCCATTTCAATGGGCTCCAGTTTCCAGATGGAAATGATGAGGGAATGAAAACATTGCTTCTGCTTGATTTCCATGGTGGGAAAAATGCAGCCGTCAGAATCAATGCCCACAAAAGTTTGGAACCGGGGTTGAAGATTCAGCAGATGCTCCCGGGTGTAATGCGGGGTTGTACTCATGGGACAGTTCTATCGAAGCGGTGACATGGGGGCAAGATCAAAGGCAGACTCGACATTGTTTGTGCCCTGGATTACTATTTTGCCTATCAGTCCTTTTCGTGACTGGCAGCCGGGAAACGATGACAATGAGTGAGGAAAGCCGACAACGGGAAGACTTGGAGAATCAGGTCTGGAACGCCATCGCGGCGTTTGAGCAGATCGTGGAGACGATTCCGGACGACAGGGTGTCGCTGGAAGCCCTGTCGCATGCCTATGAGCAGGTCGGCGATATTTCACGTGCGCGTGAATATCTCAGCCGCTTGGTTTCAGTGGTCATCGAGGAGAAGGACAGGGAGACTGTCGAAATGCTGCGGGATAGGATGGTCGCTCTGGCGGCTTCGGATCCCCATGCGCGGGAAACGCTTTCCCGTATGGAGGCCTTTCTGTCCTCGTCAGCCGGCGAGGTCAAGCAGTTCGATCTCACCGAGGCGACGCACCACGAGACCGCTGCGGCCAAGGTCGATGATGCGGAGTGGAGGAGCTCGCATGTTACTGCCGAGCTGTCATTTGCCTGGACCCTGTTTCAGGGGGGGGAATTGACCCAGGAGGATTATGCCCTGGTGGCGCAGGATCTAAGCGCCATCTCAACCAATGCTTCCCTCGTGACCGTATCGGTGCTGCATGCGCTTCATGACCGGGGTAACCGGAGTGTGGAGCGCATTCTGGCGTTTGCGGCGCGGGATTCCGGGACTCCCATGATTCCGCTATCCCTCTTTGAAATACAGGATACGGTTTTTCAGATGCTTCCCAAGGACTTCGTGATTCGCTTCGGGGTCATGCCCTTCGAGATGATGGGGAAGGATGTCCTTGTAGCGCTATTGAACCCCTACAGCAAACAACTCAGGGAACGAGTGGAAGCGATGATCGGTCTGCGGTGTCATTTTTTCATGACTGCCCCGCATGAGTTCGATGCCACGATCGAACGAAAAAAACTCAGGATCGAGGCCGCGGGGGGTGTGGCGTCTACTCCGTAGAGCCGCCCACTGACAGGAACTTCTCCTCGCCCTGAAAGGCAAGCTTGACGCGCTGCTTTTCAATGGCCTCGATCTTGACCCCTTCAAGGGAATCCCCGGGGCTCAGCATCTGTCCATTGACAATGGCGGCACTGTGTCCATTGCGGCGGCTGCCGATAATCCCTGTGACGAGCAATTTCGGCCATTGCGCCGGCATCGAGACCTTTGCCGGGCTCGCGATGGGTTCGTTCGTGACGGCTTGGGGTTGTTTTGCTGATTCGGTGGGGCGAGGGTCCACCACCTTCGGCGCGGGTATTGCCTCGACTGCAGGGGCTTGATTTGCAGGCCGAGGAAGAGGTGAGGCGACGACATTCGTGGCTGGGGCGACTGTTGCGGCCACGGCAGAGGCATTTGTGGCGGGTACAACAGCCGGTGCCACTTTGGGCGGGACCGGCGGTGTAGGCGCCGGCGCGGTGTTGGTGGCGATGGCGACGACCGTTGGCGTTGTGGCTGGAGCAGGTTTCGTCTGCCACAGGTGCAATCCGAATATCAGCAGCCACAGGATGAACGCGACGCCAAGAATGCCAAGCAGAACGAGTCCTGCCAGCATGGCCCAAGGACGACGGGTAGGGGCATCATCCCCGGTGGGCTCGGGGGGAGTTTCCAGGGGGATAGCGGGAGGAGGTGTGACGACGGATTTTTCATCCTTTTCAACTTCTTCCCGCTGTTTCCGCAGGGCTTCCTCTATTAAGCTCACGGTGTCTCCCTCCTCTTGGCCCGGTCAGTCGGCATGTTGATCCCCCTCATGGGCGTGATCATGGTCATGCCCCTCATCCTTCTGGCAGGCGTCATGAACAGTCTGTCGTGTTAATTTATCAAGCAGACTTCGTGCCGAGTCCTTAGGAGTCTGACCACCCTCCAGCAGGACGATACGTTCCTTAATATAGTGCCGATCAGGAAAAATGGCCAGCGCGTTCTTATAGCACTCGATAGCTTTCCCCGGGGTTTCCCTGAGTTCGTGGAGGAAGCCCAGAAAGACAAGGATTTCAGCCTTGTCGAGGGCGAATTGGCGGTCGTCGGGTTCGGCACTGGACGCCGCTGAGTGAGCCTGGAGGCTCAGGGCGGACTCAAGAGCAGAAAAGGCGGAGTCGAAATCACGGGTCCTGATCGACATGCGACCTTTTTCAAGGGGGATCCGGTAGTCGTTGGGATTAAGCCGCTGGCCTTCCGCCAAAATTTGATTGGCGATGTCGCTGCGATGCAGGCCGGTTGCAGCCCAGAAAGCGGATACCAGAAAGGCGTCCACATTATTCGGATCAGCACGGGTGGCAAGTTTCAGCCATGGAAGGATCTCGGCGCTTTCACCCCCATCCGAATGGGCATGCTGTTCAGGGATGATGTTGCCTTGCCAGCGTTGGAAGACGCTATGGGTGTCGGCTTTGGATTCGATATGGCCCACTCCCTTGTGGAAATACAGGTCAGCCTCATTGAAGAACGTCAGACTCATGGCCTGTCTGCTTTCGCCGAGCAGGAAATCTGTCAGTCCCCCCTCCTGGGCGGGCAAGGGGGTGGAGGCTGTGAGGATGCAGGCTAGGCTGAAGGCGAGCCCCCACGATCCTGCCAGAAGCGCCCAAGCGAAAAGCGGGGGCGAAAGGGGTCTCACGGGATATCCCCCCGTGAGAAGTGGCGCTTCCGGTAGCCAATCCATGCCAGGGTGAGGATGACAACCGTCATCAGGGCGGCGTAGAGGAGGATTCCCGTAACGGTTGGCCATGGTGCGCACCCCCAGTCGTGAACGAGCCGGCGGCGCAGATCGAACAGTTCAAAATGCGGGAAGAGATAGTAGAGCGTGTAGAGGGATGTGCTCATTACGCTGTTCGCCCCGACCAACATGGAGGGGACTCTGGGCAGGATCAGGAATGCGGCAGCGGTAACGACATAGGTGGTCACGGTGGCGGCGTCACGGTTCATCCGGGTTGAGAGTGCTATGCCTATGGCGCAGATCAGGGACAGTGAGGCGGCATGGAGTATCACGGCCTGAAGCAGGGTCATGGGGTCGAACAGGCCGCCTTTGAGTGAAACCCCAAGGCACAGCGTGAGGTAGAGGCACACCAGGGCGAGACAGGTCATGGTCCACGCTCCAAGCCATTTCCCAAGGATGAGATTCAAGCGGGAAACCGGTTTCGCGAGCAACGGAAACAGAGTCCCCTGCTGCAGTTCCTGGGGAAGTTGGCGTACCGAGGTATTCACCGCGAGGATCCAGGCCAGTATCCACACCATCAGGCCCCCCATATCCTTGATATAGCCCGCCACCCGGGAGAGCCCGAATACGTCAAAGGAAATAAGCCACCCCAGAAGGGCAGCCATCAGGATCAGCAGGACGTAGATGTCTTTCCTGCGCGCCATTTCGATCCAGACCACGGAAGCCAGGGTGAGGATCTGTTTCATGTCGTTACCGCCTTGATGAAATAAAGCTCAAGACTCTCCCCCGGGGGGACAAGTTTGCTGACGGGGCCTTCGGCGACGAGCCGCCCTTTTGACAGGATTGCGATGCGGTCACAGGCTGACTCAACCTCCGACAGTTCATGTGAGGAGAAAAAGACGGTTTTGCCGGCGGCTTTCCTCGCGGCGATCATGCGACGTATATCGCGCCTCCCGAGGGGATCCAACCCGCCGGTTGGTTCATCCAGAATGAGGAGATCCGGATCATTAATAAGGGCCTGGGCCATGCAGATGCGCTGCCTCATTCCCCGTGAATAGGAGGCAATACGCCGGTCTGCCGCTTCGCTTAAACCGGTTTCCTCCAGAAGTTGGGTGGACCGTTGCCGGATGACGGAGAGCGGCAAGCCGAATAATCTCCCGGCCATGGTCAGGAGTTCGCGCCCGGTCAGGAAACCGTAGGTATCGGGATTCTCCGTCATGTAGCCGATCTTCTCCCTGGCTATGGACTGCGTCACAGGGCGGCCCAAAAGGCTTGCGGATCCCGAAGTGGCTTCCTGAAACCCGAGGAGGACCTGAAGCGTGGTGGTTTTTCCTGCGCCATTCGGGCCAAGGAACCCGTAAACAATGCCCGGTTCGACTCTCAGGGTCAGGTTCTGCAACGCCTGAACAGATCCCCTCCGTCCGGGAAAGGATACACACAAGTCCTGAATCTCAATGGCCGGAATCACAAATGTCTGTCTATCATATCCCGGCAGGTGCGTCAAATTGCGCAATTCAATGTTGAGCTTGAAAAGTTTTGAGTTCAGCCGCGAAGTTCGATAGCTTGAGAGTTTCTTTTGCACGATCACGGCTCACAACATCAGAAAGGCGGATGATATGGCTTCTCCAGACTTCAAGGCAGCTTACAAAACCATCATGGATGATCATTTCCCCCCCCGAATGGAGATCAGTTTCATCGAGGAGGATGGGAGGCGGCAGACTTTGGGGTATGAAAAGCAGGCCTGGCTGATCGAGGGGGTCAGGAAGGGGTTGCGGTACGGGGAAAATCCGGGCCAGGAGGCGGCGCTCTACAAGTTGACGGGCGGGAATTTGAAACTGGGTGATGTAACTTGTATCCAGCCCGGCCGGCATCTGGCATCGGATGTGGAACTACTCCAGTCCGGGAAGCATCCCGGCAAAACCAACATCACCGATGCGGATAATGCCCTCAATATCCTGCGCTATCTGATGGATGAGCCCTGTGCGGTGATTGTGAAGCACAACAATCCCTGCGGGGCCGCCCGGGCAACCTCCCTCGCCGAAGCCTATCGCAAGGCGAATATGGCGGACCGGGTGGCGGCGTTCGGAGGGGCCATTGCGTTGAACCGCGAGGTGGATCGCGACACGGCGGCGCTGATCACCGAGAATTATGCCGAGGTTGTTGTAGCCCCAGAGTTTGCGCCGGGCGCAATGGACCTGTTCTCCAAAAAGAAAAACCTGCGGGTAATGCGGATCGGCAATATGGCTCGACTTCGTGAATTCGCCGGTGGCGTCGTGGTGGATATGAAGTCCCTGATGGATGGCGGCCTCATTGTCCAGACCTCTTTCGTTCCCCGGACGACATCCCGGACGGACCTGCTGCCCGCCCAGGCTATTTACAAGGGGAAGGACTACCGGATCAACCGGATGCCCACGGATCAGGAATATTCCGACTTGTTGTTCGGTTGGTTGGTTGAATGCGGGGTGATCAGCAATTCGGTCCTCTATGTCAAGGACGGGGTCACTGTCAGTATCGGTGCCGGCGGTCAGGACAGGG
>CAZMSS010000007.1:0-33197 GCA_964568965.1 uncultured Verrucomicrobiota bacterium
TCCCGATCCGAAATCCCTGTAAACTATCTCTTGTCATGATGAGCCTCGTTTCCCTATGGTATTACTAGTGATGAGAGAAGGAATTGAAACAGAAAAAAACGTCCCCGGGCTCGAACGCGAAAGGGACACCCTTCGTGCCATGATCGGCCTCTACTGCCGGGATTTGCATCGCTCAGGCGATGCCCTGTGCGGGGAGTGTGCCGCCTTGCAGGATTATGCCCTGGCGCGACTGGATAACTGCACCTTTGGCGCCGACAAACCGAAGTGTTCCGATTGCCCGGTTCACTGTTACAAGCCGGCTATGCGGGAGCGGATCCGTGACGTGATGCGCTATTCCGGGCCGAGAATGATGGTCAGGCATCCGGTGCTGGCTCTGGGACATGTCGTGGACGGCGTCCTGCATCGTCCGGACAAGCCTGTAAGGAAAGCCTCATGACACCCGAGCCTGCCACGGTGGATGCCGATCTGCTTGTCGCCCTGCAGAAGGGGCTGCCGCTGGAGCGCCGGCCGTTTGCCGTCATCGGGGAAACGCTGGGGCTCTCCGAGGAGGCCGTCGTGGCCCGCCTCCGTAATTTGTTTGAGACGGGCGTGGCGCGCCGGTTCGGCGCCGTGTTCGATTCCCGCAGCCTCGGCTATGAGAGCACCTTGTGCGCCGCCGATATTCCCGCGGCCGAGATGGTGGCGGCCGTCGGCCGTATCCACCCGCATCCGGGAATTACCCATTGCTATGAGCGGCAGGGGCATCCCAATCTCTGGTTCACATTGACCGCGCCCCAAAACGACCTGGAGGCTGAGCTGGCGCGCATTTCAAAAGCCCTGGGCCCCTATGGAGTCTTGAATCTGCCCGCGCTGCAGAAATTCAAGATTGAAGCCGTCTTCGGAAAGAGTTCACAAGTGGTCGAAGGGGCGGAACAGTGGACCGCGACCTCCGGGCGCGGTCAGGCCGCGAAGGGTGCTTCGTTGTCAGGGACACCGCCCGCAGGTCGGCGTCCCCCCGAATTCAGCGAACGGGAAAAGGCCGTGGTCCGGTGCCTGCAGGGCTCCATTGCCATCGAGAGCGAGCCTTTCGACGCCGTCGCGAGGCAGGTGGGATACGATCCGGCGGAGCTGGTTGACCTCCTGCAACGATGGCAGCGGGAAGGCGTCATCCGGCGCATCGCCCTGGTGGTACGCCACCGGCAGCTCGGGTTTTCGGCCAACAGCATGTGTGTGTGGAAGGTTGCCCCCGAAGCCCTCGTGGCGGCAGGCCAAAGCATGGCGCGCAGTCCCCATGTGACCCATTGCTATGAGCGGCCGTCTTCCCCGGCATTTCCCTACAACCTCTATGCCATGATCCATGCCCGTTCGCCGGACGAGGCAGTGGCGATATTTCAGAAACTGGGGAGTGACACCGGTCTGCCGGAAGGGGCCATGATGTGGTCGGTCCGGGAATTCAAGAAATCGAGTCCGATCTTTTTCTGCGAATCAACGGTCGAACTCGGAGTGCCGCCTTCATGAGCGCGGTGCCGGTTCGAACCGGGCTCCTGTTCGCCGCCGCGGGAACAACCTGTCCGGACGCCGTGGGCGCGTTTGATTGTATCAGCCGGGCCGCAGCGGCCCGTTTCCCGGGGGTCGGCCAAAAATGGACCTATACCTCGTCCGGGGTCAGGCGGAAACTGGTCTCGCAGGGGTGCGCCATTCCTGATCCCAAGCAGGCCCTGACGGCCATGGAAGAGGAGGGGTTCACCCATGTGGCGGTCTTGTCCCTGCACCTTTCCGATGGCATGGAATTCGGTGAGCTGGCGGAGACCGTGGCGGCGTTTGAGGCTCGCAAGGGGCGGCTGGGGCACCTGGCCGTCGGACGCCCGCTTCTGACCAGCGAAAAGAATGCGGCCCGGGCCATTGCCGCCGTGCTGGCCGGGCTGCCTGCCACGCCTGCGGCGGATGATGCCGTGGTGCTGGTCGCGCATGGAAGCAACGAGCCCGACGCCGTCAGGACGCTCCAAGCCGCGGTGTCGTTGTCTCGCCGGATTGACCGGCGTCTTTTTATGGGTATGATGCTCGGGTTCCCCTCACTCGGAGAGGTTTTGCAGGAATGCCGGGACGCCGGGGTGCAAAGGGCCTGGCTGGTGCCGCTGATGATCGCGGCAGGGTACTCGGCGAGGGATGATCTTGCCGGGGCAGGTGCCGGGTCGTGGAAATCGCGTTTCGAAGAGGCGGGCATCCGGAGTGTTCCGGTCCTGAAGGGACTCGGGGAGTATGAGGGCGTTGTGGATGTCTGGATGGATCAGGCCGATGAATTGTTGAAGGCGCTGAAAGCCTGAATTCAGGAGGGATCGAGATGAGAAAAGTATCGCAAGGACGAAAGATCCTGCCGGTCAGCCTCCTGCTGGAGGATAAGCCCTGCCTGGTCGTCGGAGGCGGGCCGATTGCGGCGCGCAAGGTGGGCCATCTGCTCGAAGCGGGCGCGGCCGTCACGGTGGTGAGCCCCGAGGTGTGTCCCGAAATCGACAGGTTGAAAAAAGAAGGCAAACTCAAGCACAAGCCCCGTGTCTTTTGCGCGTCGGATGTCAGGGGCCAGTCGGTTGCGTTCGCGGTTACGGACAACGGAACCGTCAATCTTGCGGTCATCAAAGCGTGCCATAAGGCGCACGTTCTCTGTGCGGCGGCGGACGCGCACTGGAGCGAGGGCGATTTTGTCTCGCCGGCGGTCATCAGGAGGCCCCGGGTGATCGTGGCGGTATCCACGGGCGGGGAATCCTGCTCGCGGTCGAGGGTGATCAAGGAGAAACTGGCGCAATACCTGGCCAGTGAAAAGCTATGAGTTCATCATCCATGATAATTAAGGTGGGGACGCGATCAAGCAAGCTGGCGGTGCTCCAGACTCATTCGGCTGTGGCACGGGTAAGCGCCCTTTTCCCGGCCGCACAATGGGAAATCATGCCGTTCTCCTCGCCCGGCGACCGGGACCAGGTCATGGACCTACGGCAGAGCCCTGCAGATTTTTTCACCCGTGACCTGGATGACAAACTCCGGGCCGGTGAAATCGATTGTGCCATTCACAGCGCCAAGGATGTCCCGGAGCCCGTCGCTGAGGGGATAGACTGGTTCTGGCTGCCCTGGCGGGAAGATGCCCGCGATGCGCTCATCCGGCCGCTTGGCCGCGATGTGGCCAGTATGCCTCCGGACGGGAAGATCGGGGTCAGCAGCGAGCGGCGCGAGGCGTATTGCCGGGCGCGTTTCCCCGCCGCGAAGCAACTCCCCATCCGGGGCACCATTGAAGAACGGCTCCGGCAGCTGGACAACGGGGATTTCGATTTGATTATCATGGCGGGCGCGGCGCTGAACCGCCTCGGACTGCAGGATCGGATTACCGAGTGGATTCCGGAAGAGGACCTGCCTGCGCCGGAGGGGCAGGGCTCGCTGGCGATTACATTCAGGGCGGGTGATGAGCGGTTCCTCAAGCTCCGGCGCTACTTTGTGAAGTCGGTGACGTTTTCGGCCGCGGGAGCCGGCACGGCCGGCGCGTGCACGCTCGATGGGCTCGCCTCGCTTCAGCGTTGCGACATCTGTCTTCACGACGCCCTGTTCGGTCATGAGTTGATGGATCTTCTGCCCCCCTCGGTGAAACTCATCGATGTGGGCAAACGGGCCGGCGCCCATAGCGTGCCGCAGCATGAGACGACCTACATGATCACCCGGTATGCCCGGTGCGGGCTGCGGGTGGTCCGGTTGAAGGGGGGCGATCCGGGCATCTTCGGGCGCCTGGCGGAAGAGGTTGAGGCGATGGATGCGTTGGCTTTGCCGTACAGGGTTCTGCCCGGCGTGTCCAGCCTGAGCGCGGCGACCTCGGGAACGGGCATGCTGCTCACCCGTCGCGGCGTCTCCCGGGGGTTTACCGTGATGACTCCCCGCAAGGAGGGGGGGGGCGTGGGTTCCGTGGCCGCGGATGAGCGCCTGAATCTCCCGATTGTCTTCTTCATGGCGACCGGAGTGGCCGGCGAGGTAGCCCGCCAGTTGATCGGGGAGGGGAAATCCCCCGCAACGCCCGCCGCCGTGGTGTATGGGGCCGGGAGTGACCAGTCGCGCGTGATCACCGGAACGCTCGCCTCGATTGAAGACCGTATCAGGGAGGCCGGATGCGGGATGGCCGGACTGATCCTTGTCGGGGAGGCCGTGAAGTATCGCTACAAGTTCTCCGGCGCCCTGGAAGGCCGTCGCATTCTCCTGACGGCGAGTGATTCCCTCCAGGACAAGGCCGCCGGCT
Source organism: uncultured Verrucomicrobiota bacterium (assembly GCA_964568965.1). Classification (GTDB taxonomy): domain Bacteria; phylum Verrucomicrobiota; class Kiritimatiellia; order CAIKKV01; family CAITUY01; genus JAABPW01. Next base: position 4,247 of record CAZMSS010000007.1, read on the forward strand.
GGGTTTCCGATTTCGGGGGCATACCGGTATCCCGTCCGCTGATCCGCCTGGTGCCCACGGGCGATGCGCTGTCCCATATCCGCCAGCTCAACCGGTTTGACTGGATTGTCCTCACCTCACCGTCCGCCGTCCGATGTTTCGGGGAACTTCTGAAAAAGGCCGGTGTGGATCTGCGTTCGGTCCCGAAACTGGTCTCCTGCGGCGGGGGAACCTCGCAGGAAATGAGGACCCTGGGATTGAGCGCGGATATCGAACCCGCCTCCGATTTCAGCGCAAATGGCCTGATTAACTCAGTTAATCAGCGAATTGCGCCGGGAACCCGCATCCTCCGGCTCCGGTCGGATAAAGCCGGCCCTGATCTTGCCCGGGCCCTGCGGGACATGGGGGCCGAGGTGGAGGATTGCCTGCTGTACCGCAATGAGCCGGTTCTGCATGAGGGGCAACCGGAATTCGACGCCGTGTTTTTCGCCAGCGCCTCCGCGGTTGAGGTCTTTGACCAGCAGTGGGGCATGAAGGCCCTCGCGGGACGCTTCGTGCTCGCGATCGGAAAACCCACCCTGGCTGCTCTCAAAAGCCGGGGGGTGTCGGCGGATCTGGTTCCGCCAGAGGCCACCGTTGAGTCCGGCATTGACGCGCTGGCCCTGCATTATGTCCGCCTGGAGTTTGCCAAAACCCTGAGAATCAAGGAGACGCGATGAGTACCTATCCCGACGTTCGATTGCGGCGCCTGCGGCGCACCCCGGCGCTTCGGCGCATGTTCGATATGGCCCTGCCGGGCCCGGAGCGGTTCATGTGGCCGGTGTTCATCAAGGCGGGCACCAAGGTGCGCGAGCCGATTGACTCCATGCCCGGTCAGTTCCGGATGAGCCCGGATGTCCTGCTGAAGGAGCTGGATCGCGTGGTCGGGATGGGGATCAACAGCGTTCTCGTCTTCGGACTGGCGGAGCCCTCGCAGAAGGACGCCGGTGGAAGCGCGGCCTATGACGAGCGCGGGGCGGTCCAGCTGGCCGTCCGCCGCATCCGCAAGGAATTCCCGGATCTCGTTATTGCCACCGATGTCTGCGTGTGTGCCTATACCTCCCATGGCCATTGCGGGCCGCTCACCCCGGCCGGTGACGTGGATAATGATGCCTCCAATGAAATCCTGGCCCGGATGGCGGTGTCGCATGCGGTGGCGGGTGCCGATATGGTGGCTCCCAGCGCCATGATGGACGGCCAGGTCGGGGCCATCCGGCGCGCCTTGGACGAGGCTGATTTCCATCAGACACTGCTGATGAGCTATTCCACGAAATTCGCATCCTCCATGTACGGGCCGTTCCGGGAGGCGGAGCAGTCGGCGCCCCAGAAGGGGGACCGCCGCAGTTACCAGGCCTCGTATGGCGACTTGCGCCAGGCCTTGCGGGAATCGGACTTCGATGAAGCCGAGGGGGCGGATATCCTCATGCTGAAGCCGTCTCTCTTCTACCTCGATGTACTGGCCCGGTTGCGCGACCGTACCGACCTTCCCATTGCCGCCTACAACGTCAGCGGTGAGTATTCCATGCTGATTGCCGCTGCCGACCGGGGATGGGGCGACCTGAAGGGCATGGTGCGTGAATCCACCGCCGCCCTCGTTCGCGGCGGAGCCGATCTGCTGATTTCGTACTGGGCCAACCGGTATGACGAGATTTTCAAGGAGGGGTGACGGGGGGGGCCTTTACCCGATGACGCCACCCGGACTGCATGCGCGGCCGGTTCCCCGAACAGGGGAGGGCCGGCAGGCAGGAGGCGATACGACCCCCCCAGAAATTAGTTGGCTACTTGTCTTTCCTTGACCTTGAAATACGGTTCCTGGAGCCGCATGTTCACCCGGAGCTCGCTGTTTAATTCCGGATTAACCGGCTCGCAGGTGACCCGAACCCGGATTTTCCTGCTTTTTTTATCGTTGATATCCGGAATACTGCGCGTGTGGACTTCTCTCAGAAGCTGGTGGTTCGCGTCATACACGTAGGCCATCTTGAACTGGTGGGGAAGCGAAAGATATTGGCCCGGCTCCAGGGTTGTGGGGAAATAGAGCTGATAGCGCCGGTCCATTTTTTCGCCGAAGGTGATCGCAAGACGTACATTGCGGACTGCACCCTGCGCATTGGGCGGCACGCGCAGCACGCAGAGCAGTTGATTGGAAGCCATGTCCTGCGGCACATCGATCTCGAAATCGCTGGCCGTGAGTCCTCCTGAATGAACAAGATCGTCGGTGATGCAGACGCGCTTATGGACGCCGGGATCATGGGTCCAGTTGAAGTCAATGCCGCAGGGGGCGACCTTGCCGGTCACCGTGGTGAGAGACTTGGCCGGTGCTTCCGATGAAGGCACCTGTTCGAAATTTTCAGAACGCCAGCGGCGGACAAATCGTGGTTCCCATCCGCCACCGGCTTTGGGAACGAGGGTGAAAAGACAGTCCGTCTGCCTCAACAGCATCTTCTGCTTCTCGCTGAACAAACCTTTATGTCGGGCTTCCTCCCAGCCGCGGATCGGAATAAAAATATCCTTGCCCTTCGGGAAGCCCATCTCCAAGTCCACCCCGGCGTCGTAGCCAGCGGCCAGGCCCATGAGCCACTCGATGTCCTCACGCGTGGTCTTTTCATCGGGGTAGTATTGCCCTATTTTCCTCGGCATGAGATTGCGCTTCAGCTGATCCATGCGCATGAGCCGGTATTCCATTGCTGTTCCGCGGAAACCCAGCTCCTTGTCACCCTCGCCCCAGGAGATATGCGTCAGCATGTGCCAGGTGTATTGTTGCATCGTGCTGGAGGTAAAGGTGGTGTTTTCAAGCCTTTCATAAACATCACGGAAGAATTTATTCTCCGAATAGACGTCATGCCCGGCCAGGTAGGTCTCTTCCAGGCCGTCCAAGATCACATGGTGAAGCGCGCCTTTTTTGGCGGTAGCGGCAATGTTGACGGCGATTTCCAGGTTCATCTCCTCCGTGCCGGGATAGATGGATTTATACTGTGGATAAAAATACATGCGTGCCGCCGCCGCGCCTGCCAGGTGGGGGGCTATGCGGGTGCGCATGAACCCGCGCACACAATCTCCCAGGATCAGCCGTCCGGCCTCCCTGGTGACGCTCATGTAAGTGATCAATTCATCGTCAATCCGCACCATGCCGGGCTCCTTCAGGGGTGTTGCGGAAGGAAAGACCCGCAGCAATCCCGCATCCGAATCCGCCAGCACGATCCGTGTCGACGCTTCATCGAGCGCGGTGATCAGGGGCGTTGCGGGCAGATAGCTCGCCAGCCGCTTATCCGGAACCGGACTGAGATAAGGTTCGGGCAACGGGTCGCCCCTCAGAAAGGAGGACAGCGTGTAGTTGGTTGTGCGAATGCCCACCGCCGCCGCTTTATCGGAACAGGCGCGAACCCCGGCCATCCCCTGCTTGAATTTGGGGCAAATATCAAAATGTCCCCAATTTCCAAACATATAGCGCTGGCAAAGTGATTTGATTCCGGTCTGTTTGCACAAGTCGATCCACTGATCGATGTTCGCTTCGGTATAGTTGCCCCAGATGGACGAATCCGCGGCGCGTGGCGAGCGCTTGACCCATTGCCCGTCCATCATGGGATGCGGCAGACCCTCGCCCAGTTCAATCGCCTCTATCCAGTCCAACTCCTTTGCCAGTCCGCATCCGAAGAGGGCGACTGCGGAACCGACCACCGTCAGCCCGGGTACCGGCTGGGTGGGCATAGGCTTCCTGTCCTGCCGGTCGATCCCCACTGGACGGCTGCGGTCCTTGCTGGAGACGTAAACCTGGGATCCCCCGACTTCAAGGGGAATGAACTCAGCCGCAAACGCATGACCGGACCCCCAGATCGCCCCTTCGGTATTGGGGTTCAACCCCAGCAGTCCTATGGTGAAATCATCGCTGCGGTTTAATCCGAGGTACTCGGCGATCGGGCCTTCCATGGACGTGGCATAAGGACCCCAGTGCACGGCGGCGATGCCTGCCTTCGAACTGGCATCCTTGACTTCCATCCTCAAATATTTGTCATTGCCGCGGATCTCCACCGTCACCACGGCACCTCCATCGTAGCCCAGCGCAAGCGTTGCCTGCTTCGCATCCCGCGAAATCACGCGCAGGCTGACGGGCTTCAGGATGGCCGGCTTGATCTCATTGCGCTCGCCGTATTCCTGGATTCCAAGCAGGCAGCTTTCCCTCTTGGCGTGAGCGTAGTTGATTCCATGCGCCAGGTCGGCCAGCTCAACCATCCGGCCCCTGTCATCGATCGACAATCGCAATCCCCCCGTTTCGAAGGACTGTGAAGCCTTGGCTAATTCAGCCGAAAAAGCATGGTGAGCAAACGCAGCAACAACCAATCCGCACATCATCCACTTAAAACACCGGTTCATTTCTCAGCCTCCTTCAATTTGCACTTCGGCCTATAAAATCTTCACAATGACGAGGGACGTGCTTATGTGCCAGAAACTGGCCCATTGAGCAACACCCGAATGCAACGTGTATCCTGTCAGCATTCCGCCGCAGTGCTTCGGGAAACGGGTTTACGCCCGATCTTGACCTTCCTGCCGGATTTCCGCATCCTCCCCGTTGCGAAAACGATGTTTCTGGTCTGTCTCAACGGGCGTGTGACCGTGTCGCCAGAAACGCGATTTCCTATCCATTATTCATTCGAGGAAGGGTGATTGCCAATGACGTCGAAAGAGCTTTTCAACCGGGCCAAGAAAGTGATTCCCGGTGGTGTGAACAGTCCTGTCCGGGCGTTCAATGGAGTAGGGGGCGATCCCGTCTACATGGTCAGCGGCAAGGGCTCGCGCATGACGACGGCGGATGGCGCCACGCTGCTGGATTTCTGCGGGTCGTGGGGCCCGCTGATCCTGGGCCATGCGCGCAGCGAGGTGGTTGAGGCCATCTGCAAGGCGGCGGCCGAGGGGACCAGCTTCGGGACCAACACCCCGCGCGAAGTCGAGTTCGCGGAGCTGCTCTGCTCGATGATTCCCTCGATGAAGATGGTCCGGCTGATGAGCTCCGGTACCGAGGCGACCATGACGGCGCTTCGGCTGGCGCGGGGCTATACCGGACGCCGGAAAATCATCAAGTTCGACGGGTGCTATCACGGGCATGCCGACTATCTCCTGGTCGCGGCGGGAAGCGGCCTGTTGACGGGCGGCATCTCCTCCTCTGCCGGGGTCTCCCCGACGGCGGCGGCTGAAGTGCTGGTGCCCGCCTACAATGACCTTGCGGCCGTGAACGAGCTGGTCCGTACGCAGGGGGATGATATCGCCGCCATCATTGTCGAGCCGATCGCGGCCAATATGGGGCTGGTCCCGCCTGCGCCGGGATTCCTTCAGGGATTGCGGGATGCAGCTGACCGCTGCGGGGCGCTGTTGATCTTCGATGAGGTCATTACCGGTTTCCGCATGGGGCCGGGTTCGTTTGGCATGATAGCCGGGGTGACGCCCGACCTGACCTGCCTGGGTAAGATTGTGGGGGGCGGATTGCCTATCGGGGCCGTCGGTGGGCGTGAGGACGTGATGAGCAAACTCGCGCCGTTGGGGCCGGTCTACCAGGCCGGAACCCTCAGCGGGAATCCGGTCGCCGTTGCTTCGGGTCTGGCGACGCTGAATCTCCTGAGAAAGGAAAATCCCTATCCTGAGATGGAGCGGCGCTGCCGCAAGCTGGCGGAGGGCGTGACCACCCTGGCAGCGAAACTGAACGTGCCGATGCACTGTGCCCGGATGGGGAGCCTGTTCACTCCCTATTTCTGCACGGGTGCCGTGACCAACCTGACCGATGCCAAGCGTTGCAACACGAAGGCGCACGCCGCGTTCTTTCACGCCATGCTCGACCGGGGAATCTACCTGCCACCGTCCCAGTTCGAGGTCGGCTTTGTCTCCGCCGCACATACCGATGCGGATATAGATGTCTTCCTCAATGCCGCTGCGGGTGCTCTAGCTTGATCTGACGCCGGCATTCCAGCCTTCGTTGCCGAAGGGGCCGACAGGAAAAAACAATGAAGATGAAAAGCATCACAGCAGGCTTGATTGTCCTGGCGGCCTCAATGGTTTCCGCTGGGCAAGTTGATTTTGGCGCGTATTACACTCAATTGAATACGGGACGGGAATGGGAATCTTGCTCACGCACGGGCAATGATGCCGATATCGTGGTGCAGGTTTCAAAGGCAGGCCGGCTCGTTTTCTGGAGGGGCAATAGCTATCTGCCATTTTGGAAAACCGACAGGGGCCAGTGGGACATTGCCGAGATTGTGCCTCGCAGTGGTGATGGCGCCAATCCCATGCCGGACAGGGTGAACGCGTATTCCCATGTTGCGATTATCGAGAATGGTCCTTCGCGTGTCGTTGTGCGCTGGAGGTATTTATCAAGCTTTACGCCTGGGAACCCTCACGGAAATGTCAGCCCGAACAACTTTGTCGATGAAGTGTTCACCATCACGCCGGGCGGTCACGTGAAACGTGTTGTCAAGACTGGTACGGACAAGATAGACGACTGGAACGATCCATTAAACCAGACAACTCAGATGCTGCACTTGAACGCAACCGGTGTTGTTGAAATCAGCCGTAAAGCCCCGGAACATTCCGTCTCGCAAGCCGGGGTGAAGGGCAATCCCGTGAAAGGTCCTGCGGTTGTCGCGCCTGTCGTATGGTTCAAGTTCGACGAGGGACTTGGCGATGCAACAATGGAGGCTGTGTCAAAAACATCATCCCCAATCCCCGGCCACAAAACACTCTGGAAGAAAGGCGTTTCAGGTGCGGCGCTGGAGTTCGATGGCTATAACACCGTGGTTTCGATTCCGAAAGCCAAGGCGCCGTCTGTTTCCGGTGGCAGTTTGACCCTTGAGGGATGGTTCGCGCTTGGCGCCTATCCCTGGAACTGGGCGCCGATCGTGCAACAAGGCGACGATGACGGCTATTTCCTGGGCGTGGATAGCCACGGGTATCCGGGCTTTATGGTGAAAGTTGACGGAGTCTGGCAGCAGCTTGGCGTCCCGAATCAACCCCCTTATGCCGATGCCAACCACCTGGTGCTGTTCAACTGGTACCATGCGGCCGGTGTCTACAACCATAACGATGGAATGATGCGGCTGTACATAAACGGGAAGGAGGTGGCCCGCAAATCAGTTGGTAAAGGCGGAGTCCAAGCCGTTAATGCCGATGTGCGGGTGGGCAAGGCGGGTATCAAGAGAGCACCGACCCAGGGAACCCATGACACGCATTCCAGTGAATTTGGAATCGACGGGCTGATTGACGAAGTCAGGATTTACAACGTCGACTTAACCGAAAGCCAGATTGCCACTTCCGTCGCCAATTATAATCCGGGCCCGGCCATAATCTCTGCGCCCGATATGCAACACCGGCGGTTTCCTGCTCCTGCAAGGGACGGAAAATTCAAAGCGTATTATGCGCACCTGCCGTATTACGAGAGCTGGGATAATCTGTGGAGGGTTGGCGAATATGCCGACGTGGTTGTGGAGTTCGACCAATCGCCCGTTAAATTTGTTTTCTGGCGGGGCGTCAGCTATATCCCGATGATGGTCAACGAATCAAACCAATGGTTCACCCATGAATTCAATGAAACTGGCTTTTCTTCCACTGCGCCGGGAGATTGTGAGCCGATGTCGGACAAGGCCTGCTGGGATTCCCACGTCAGGATTATTGAAGACAACGGCGCCAGAACGGTGGTTCACTGGCGCTACCGGCTGGCGAACACCGACCACCATTGGGCCAACTATGACGATAACGGCTGGGGAGACATTGCCGACTGGCATTACTATATCTATCCCGACGGTGTGGCGTCCAAGATCATGCGGTGCTATACCTCAAAGCCTGATTCCTGGCATGAATGGAATGAACAGATAGCAGTCTTAAGCGAGGGGCAGCACCCCGAAAGCATCCTCGAGAAATCTCCTGTAATGACTTTGGTCGACCGCGACGGCAAAGCCACCGACTATGACTGGAACCCGGTGCCGCCAAAACCTCAATACAAAGGATCCGTGATTCAGAAGATCTGTTTCACCGGACGGTATGATCCGTTTGCCATTCAGGATTTTGATGGTGGCGACGTTTATAGCGGCGAACGCACGTGGTATTCGGTGTTCCCTTCGTGGAACCATTGGCCAACATCGCAGATCAACTCTTCGGGCCGGAACGCAAGTTTCCCCGATCGGGCGGCACATAGCTCCATATCGCATTTGTCATGGCCCTCCCTGTCCCAGCAACGGGGAAAAGTTCCTTTTCTGGAGAAGACCCTGATGGAAGGAATGACGGACCAGCCGGCAACATCGCTTGTAAGCCTGGCAAAGTCATGGCTCAACGCCCCGCCTGTCACCCATGTCACCGGAGGGACCAGCCAGGGATACGAGCAAGGCCGCAGAGCTTACAGCTTCGGATGGGGCTCAGCGCCGCTGCGTTTTCAGATTGCCGCGTCCGATGCCAATCCCATTCATAACTTGTGTTTTGAAATCAGGAATTGGACGGGCAGGACTGACAAGGCATCCCTCAAGATCAACGATGTTTCCCAATCCTCGGGACCCGATTTCAGACAGGGCGTTAATATTGATACCGACGGGACTTACAGCCTGATTGTCTGGGTCGGCGTGCAAGCCAAAACGACACAGAGCTTCGAAATTTCAGGAAAATGAATTGCTCAGTGAGAGATGAGCAGGCGATTTTGCTGTTGGCGTAGTATTGGGATCGGAGCCGCTAGCCGTTGCAGCCGCTCGTCCCCCCCCAACGTCTGCCACCATCGACGCAAGGTCGGTGGGCGGCAAGAGGTCCCATTATTCTGAAGTCGCGTCAACTGTTGACATCACGGCCTGGTTGCGCAAACATTACCGGTGAAGCGGGAACAACATCCCTCGAAAGGAGACTGTAATGAATGGTCGTTATGCAATCGTGATGGCAGGACTGATGGTTTGGGCAATGGGCGTGAATGCGGAGTCCTATCAGGTGGATCCCGTACACAGTACGGTCGGGTTTTCGGTGAAGCATCTAGCCATCAGCACGGTGCGCGGGGTGTTCACCAATTTCGAGGGCACGATTGAGTTCGATGCCAAGAAGCCGGAGGCCTCCAAGGCCAGCGGTACGGTCAAGACGGCCAGCGTGAACACGCAGATGGAGGCGCGTGACAAGCATTTGCGCAGTCCCGACTTCTTCGATGTGGCAAAGTATCCCGAAATCCAGTTTGAGACGGTCTCCGCCCGCAAGGACGGGGAAGAGTGGGTCGTCAAGGGGCGCTTCACCATGCACGGGGTCATGCGCGAAATCGAGCTGCGTGGCACCCTGGAGGGGCCTGTGAAGGATCCGTGGGGCAAGACCCGTATCGGACTCACTGCCGCCACGACCATCAACCGTCAGGACTATGGTCTGCTGTGGAGCCAGAAGCTGGACTCCGGCGGGCTGGTTGTGGGCGACCTCGTGAAGATCGAACTTCAGATCGAGGCCGTGGCCAAGTAATTAGATTGGCCATACATGGCGCCATAAGTTCCTGCCCCTGCGGAGCGGAACGCGTGAGCGTTCCGGCCGGGATCGTCACCGATTTCTCATGGAGGCATGTTAAGGGGAATCATGACTCGCTTCCGGTGGATGCCAGAAGTGGAGGCCGACGAGGACCAGGCCGGTGACGGCATACATGGCGGCGAAGTCGGGAGCGGCAAGCCACCCGAATTTATTTTCGATTCCCGCCGGGGTCAGGGTATAGGCATGCATCAGGCCCACCGCGGATAAGGCCGCTCCGGCAAACATCCAGTACGCCGCCTTCAGGAAGTTGCGGTCGATCATGAAGACCGTCGCAGCCGCCAGCACCATGGAGGTCAGGATGAACCCCTGGCTGAGAGCTACCACGCCCTTGATGTAGAGATCCGGACCGAACTTGTCCCACATCGTGAACAAGGAGGATCCCGTCACGCGCAGGGTGGTTTCAATCTGGAGCAGGACCCACGACGCAAATGACGGGATCAGGCCCAGTGCCACGGCGAGGGCGTGCGGCTTGGGGATTTCCTGGAACGACTGGGCGGTGATGATGATGGCGATCCAGAGCAGGATCCCCAGCGTGCACTCGATGGGAATCACCTTCAGGACCAGGGTCAGACCCCCGAACAGGCAAAGCAGCGTGATCACCAGCCCGTTCAGGATCGAGTAGCCGCCCCGCGCCCCCATGGCCTTCCAGCCCGGATGGCCGATGTAAATCGTGGTGGGGAAGGGACTGCCGAAGAACCCGGCGGCAATGGTCCCGATACCATTGGTTAGCAGGGAGGGCCTGGTCTCATACCGGTCTCCCGCCGCCTCGGCACTCTCGAGGTTCTGGAGGGAACCGATGACATTGAACAGGCCCATGGGCAGGATAATGGCCATGTACTTCCAGCCGAGGGGCGACATCATCAGGGACAGCGCATCGCCGGGCATGAACTTCGGGGCGTGGAACCCGAAGGTGTAGGCATCCTGCGGGGTATTGAAGGTGATCCATCCGAGGGACCGCAGGAGCCAGGCGAGGGCGACGCCGATGATCACGGCCAGGAAACCGCCCGGCAGGGAAAGCGGCCACTTGATGCGGGATGCATAGGAGATCAGGATCAGCATCATGGGCAGGATCGCGATCATGGGGGAGGCGAAGATCTGAAGGATGAATCCCATGGCAATAAAGGTGATGGCGATGCCGGCCAGCGCGGAGAGCAGGGCGGCGCGCGGCGTGTGCCTGCGCATCCAGTCGCCCACAAAAGCGCCCGCGACTTCCATGACGCCGGAGATGAGCGTGGCAAAGAGTCCGGCTTGCCAGGCAAGATGCCAGTTCCCCGTCTCGCGGTACACCGGGCCCATGATCAGGAAGACATAGGCCACGAGGCTGGGGGTGTTGATGCCGAAGGGAAGGGCGGTGGTATCCCACCGGCCCGTCCGCAGCGCCACCATCCGGGCCTGCCAGCCATAGAACAGGTTGCCGATGAGGATGGAGACCGCCGCGCCGGGCAGGATGATGGTCGTGATGGCCTCGGCGGGAAAGCCGCAGACGAACCGGCACAGGACGCCGATCAGCATGAGTTGGAGCAGGTTGTCGATGAAGAGGCCGAAGAAACCGTCCAGGTCGCCCTTTACAAACCAGGGTTCCCGTGATTTCAAGGCCGCCAGCCAGGGGTTGGGCGCTTGGGTTGGTGATATCATGCGTGGAAAATAGTCCCGCCCTCCGGCGCGGGCAAGCGTAAAACACGCTTTTCCTTGACTTGAGGCGTGATCCACGTAGTTTTTCAACACATGCACGATCACTCTCATCATCCTCCTGCCGGCCCGGTGTTTCGTTACCGGATCACGGTGGCCTATGACGGCACGGCCTATGCCGGGTGGCAGGTGCAACCGGCGCACATGACCGTGCAGCAGAAGATTGAAGAGACGCTGAAGGGACTGACCGGCGAGACCGTCAAGGTGCATGGCAGTGGCCGCACCGACCAGGGCGTGCATGGCGCGGGGCAGGTGGCCCATCTCGACCTCACGCGCAAATGGGTTCCCGGCAACCTTCTCAAGGGGCTGAATGCCCTTCTTCCCCAGGATATCCGGGTGCTGCGGGCCGCCCGCGCCAAACCGGATTTCCATGCCCGGCGCAGCGCCGTGAAAAAGGAATACCGCTACTTTATCTGGAACAGCCCCGTGATGGATCCCTGCCGCAGGCTCTACGCCACGCATATCTACCGGCCTCTGGATGTCAAGGCCATGCAGGCGGCGGCGAGGCTCCTGGTCGGCCGCCATGATTTCGCCGCCTTCACGGCCAACCCGAACCGCGTGGTGGAAAGCACCGTGCGGGAAGTGTTCTCCCTGACCGTCAAGCGCACCGGAAGCCTGATCGTCATCCGGGCCTCCAGCGAGGGGTTTCTCTACAAGATGGTCCGCAGCCTCACCGGCCTGCTGCTCAGGGTGGGGGAAGGCGCCGTCACCCAGGACGAGGTGCGGGAAATCCTCGCCTCCAAGGTCCGGACCGCCCGTGTTCCCACCGCCCCCCCCGAGGGTCTGTTCCTCTGGCGCGTCTGGTACTGAGTTTGACAGATGCCGCCCGATAGGGTACTGTATGGGTGCGCTGGTGATTTACGGAAACCTACGCCGGCGCCCCCCCTGAAAGAAAATAAGCAAATATGCATCGACCTGACCTGATCCGGAATGTTGCCATTGTCGCGCACGTTGACCATGGCAAGACCACCCTTGTGGATAAACTGTTCAAGCAGAGCGGAATGTTCCGGGATAACCAGGCGGTCGCCGAACGACTGATGGACTCCATGGATCTGGAGCGCGAGCGCGGCATCACCATTGCCTCCAAGAATGGTTCCTTCCAGTATGGGGACCACACCATCAACATCATCGATACGCCCGGGCACGCCGATTTCGGCGGGCAGGTGGAGCGTGTGCTGCAGATGGCCGATGGCGCCCTGCTGCTGGTGGACGCCCAGGAGGGCCCCATGCCCCAGACGTTCTTCGTGCTGAAGAAGGTGCTGGCTCGCAACATCCCCGTGATCGTGGTCGTAAATAAGATCGACAAGCCGGCGGCGCGGATCGATTGGGTGGTCAATCATGTGTTTGACCTGTTCGTGAAGTTGAATGCCCACGACAAGGCCCTCGACTTCCACACCCTCTACGCGTCGGCCATCGGAGGGTATGCCTCGACAGACCCCCATGTGCAGGGCACCGATATGCGGCCCATCCTGGATGCGATCATCAAGTATATCCCCATGCCGGGGGGGGACCCCTCGGCCCCGCTTCAGCTGCAGGTCAGCTCCATCGACCATTCGCCGTTCATGGGGCGGCTGGGCATCGGGAAGATCACGTCAGGGTCGATCAAGACGGGTATGCCCGTGGTGGTCGCCAACATGGCCGGCAAGCTGGCCCCCACGCGCATCACCAAGCTGTACCGCTTCAACTGCAACCAGAAGGTCGAGACCGAGGAGGCCGGGTTGGGCGAGGTTGTCGCTGTGGCCGGACTGGATACGGTGGCCATCGGCGATACCTACACCGATCCCGAGTTCCCCAGTCCGATCGCCGCGATCCCGGTCGATCCGCCCACGCTCTCGATGAATTTCATCCCCAACAACTCGCCCTTTGCCGGCACCGAGGGGACGTTTGTCACCTCGATTCACGTCGCCGACCGGCTCAAGCGGGAGGCCCTGTACGATGTGGCGCTGGAGATCGAGGTGCTCGCCGACGGGTCCGGGCACAAGGTTTCCGGGCGTGGCGAACTGCACCTTTCCATCCTGATCGAGAAGATGCGCCGCGAAGGTTATGAGTTCCAGGTCAGCTGTCCCAATGTCATTTTCCGGCAGGAGGCCGGCAAGACGCTTGAGCCCTATGAGGAGCTGACCATTGATGTGGCCGAGCAATATATGGGCACGGTGATCGAGAAGCTTGGCGTGCGCAAGGGGATCATGCTCGAGATGGAGAAGGGCGCCGGCATGTCGCGGCTCAAGTACCGGATTCCCACGCGCGGCCTGCTCGGGTTCAAGTCGGAGTTCATGTCGGATACCAAGGGAATGGGGGTCCTGACCTACATCTTCCTCGAGTACGGGCCGTTTGCCGGGGAGATGCGCAAGCGGAGAAACGGCGTGATGGTTTCCATGGACACCTGTTCCACCGTCGCGTATGCGCTCTTCAACCTGCAGAAGCGCGGCAAGCAGTTCATGGGGCCCGGAGTGCGTGTTCAGAAGGGACAGATCGTGGGCGAGCATTGCCGGGACAATGATCTGACCGTCAATCCAGCAAAGGGCAAGCAGCTTACCAACATGCGGTCGACCGGGTCGGATGAGAATATCATCCTCACGCCCCCGACGATCATGAGTCTGGAAGATTCCATTGCCTACATCAACGAGGATGAGCTTGTCGAGGTTACGCCCAAGAGTGTCAGGTTGAGAAAAGATCCCCGCGCCCGCAAGGCCGTCAGGGTTCAGGAAGATTGTGAATAAGCCGCCTCCACGCCGTTTCCAGCCCCGCGGGCTCGAGATCCTCCATGAGGACCGCGATATCATTGTGGTGAACAAGTCGCCGGGGCTGCTGACCATCGCCACGGAAAACGACAGGGCCCGGACGGCCTATCACGTGCTGACCGACTATGTCCGCCGGGGAATGGCAAGGTCGCGGGAGCGTATCTTTATCGTCCACCGCCTGGACCGCGACACCTCCGGGGTGCTGGTGTTTGCCCGGACGGAAGCGGCCAAGCGACAGCTTCAGGATCATTGGGATGAGACCGAGAAGCACTACCTTGCGGTCGTCCACGGGGCGATGGCAACGAAGGATGGCACCTTCACCTCCTACCTGACGGAAAATGCGGCGTTCCGGGTCTATTCAACACCCGATCCCGCTCAAGGTCTGCTTTCCAGTACAGCCTACCGCGTGATCCGGGAGATGCCGGCGTTCAGCGTACTCGACATCGTGCTGCTGACGGGCCGGAAGCACCAGATTCGAGTCCATCTTTCGGAGCAGGGGCACCCGGTTGTCGGCGATGACAAATACGGCCGCCCCCGTGATTCCCATAAATTTCTTGCCCTTCACGCCCGGTCTCTGGCCCTGAATCATCCCGCCACGGGGCAACGCATGGTGTTTGAGGCCGACCCGCCTGCCCATTTCCGCCGTTGGTGGCACCCGGGCGAGGGGTGATGAATCATATGGTAATGCAGCCCGATTGATGCGATACTAAAGAAGTGAAGATTTCCATGAGAAGCGGGCCTCCCGCCTTAAACCGTGCAACAAGCTGCGGGCGTCAACCGGTCGAAGCTAATGCCGTTGTAGAATCGGAGTCGTTATGAAAAGTCAGGAAGCTCTTCTTCGTCGTCGGGAATCTGAAATCAAGACCGGGCAGGAGGATCTTGCCCGCGCGTTAACGAAGACCCTTGTGATTCGCCGCTACAAAGGCAACTGCAAGTGCGGGTTGATGCTGGCCGAGCAGGACAAGAATCCCAATGCCGAGACCTATCGCTGTCCGCATTGCGGGCGCTCCGGCCCCCTCGTTCCTATCGTCGCCTGAAGAGGGACCTTCACCACCCGCTTCGCCGGCTTTCTATTACCCACAAGTCGGGAAGAGTTCTTTGACCACTGATTGGGAAATGAAGAAATCCTGATCCAGACGCAAACGACTCCATCGCGAAGCCTTGCGGCCGGAAAGAGAATGTTGCGGCATTTGTATGCGGCGGAAATACCACCGCATAAAAATTCCGCAACGGTCTTCCGCGGGAATAGGAAGACATGAGCTCAACGCCAGCATACTTCTTCACTGTCCGGGAAAAACACAAGGCCATCCCAGCCCTGACAAATCGCAAAACATTATTCGTTTCCGGAATTCCGGATTTCTTCATTTCCCCATCAGTGGTGAATCTTCTCTTTGAGACAATGCATGCCTCAACGCATGTCTCATGCGGGCTTTATTCTTGTTTCCGGCGTGATTCCTTATAGAGTATCGCCCGGTTCAAAGGATGAGGAACGTGCCATGAAAGAAATCGGAATTGGACTACTTGGGTTCGGGACGGTGGGCGCTGGCGTGGTGGAGACGCTGCAACGAAACGGCGATCTGCTGGCCGGGCGTATCGGCGTGAAACCCGTGCTGCGACGCATTGCGGATGTGGATCTGGACAGGGACCGCGGCGTAACGGTCGACCGTTCCCTGCTGACCCGTGATGCCAAGGCCGTGATCGATGACCCCGCGGTGGATATCGTGATTGAGCTGGTTGGCGGAACCACCATCGCCAGGGAATTTGTCCTGCGCGCGCTGCGCCTCGGCAAGCCCGTGGTCACGGCCAACAAGGCGTTGCTGGCCGACCATGGCGAGGAGATCTTTACCCTTGCCGCCGCAAACAATACCGGGGTCTGGTTCGAGGCCAGTGTCGCGGGCGGCGTTCCGATCATCCGGGCCCTGCGAGAGGGCCTCGTGGCCAACCGGATCGACCGGATCTGCGGGATTCTGAACGGCACCTGCAATTACATCCTGACCAAGATGGAACGCGAGCAGGTGACCTTCGAGCACGCCTTGAAAGAGGCCCAGGCCGCCGGCTATGCCGAGGCTGACCCCGGGCTGGACATCGATGGCTTCGACACCGCGCACAAGGCGGCCATCCTGGCCTCGTTGGCGTATGGCATCCATGTGCCGATGAACAAGATTTTCGTCGAGGGGATCCGCGGGTTGAACCGGGTGGACATCGAGTATGCCCGTGACTTCGGCTACCGCGTGAAGCAGCTGGCCGTGATCAAGGCCGCAGGCAGCGAGGTCGAGGTGCGGGTTCATCCTACACTCGTCCCGCACGAGCATATGCTTTCCTCGGTCATGGGCGTCTTCAATGCCGTGGTGGTGGATGGCGACATTGTCGGCCAGACAATCTATTACGGGCGGGGCGCCGGCCGATTGCCGACCGCCAGCGCCGTGGTGAGCGACTTGGCCGAGGTGGCACGCAACATGGCCGACGGCGGCAGGAAGTCCCGCTATAGTCCGGTCTGTCCGGCCGATCCCATCACTCTGCGCCCCATGGGCGAAGTGGAATCCCGCTACTACCTGCGTTTGTTCATGATCGACAAGCCGGGTATCCTCGGGGTGGTCGCCACGATCCTGGGGCAGCACGGGATCAGCCTGGCCTCCATTCTCCAGAAGGAACCGCAACGGGTGGGGCGCCATGTTGTGGTTGTGTTCCTGACACACCGTGCGGTGGAGAAGAACCTTGTGGCCGCCCTGCGGCTGCTGGAGGAGCGGCAGATCCTGGGCGCGAAGCCCGTCAGTTTGAGGATTGAGGATCCGGGAGTATAAAGGTGTTATGACAGCGAAACAGAAATGCGGATTGAAGGTGGCGAAGTTCGGCGGGTCCTCGGTGGCGGATGCCTCGCAGATTTTGAAGGTCTGTTCCATCATCAAGATGGACGCGGATCGCCGGATCGTGGTGGTTTCAGCGCCGGGCAAACGCCGGGCGGATGATACCAAGGTAACCGATATGCTGATTGCCTGTGCCGAGGCGAAGCTGGCCGGCCGGTCGGCAGATGCCGAATTGAAGGCCATTGTCGAACGCTACGCTGATATCCAGAAGGCGGCGGGCGTGGGCGACGGTGTCATCCGCGAGATCGAGGCCGACTTGCGCGGGCGGCTGGCATCGGACCTGTCGCACCGCGGTCGTTTTCTTGACTTGATGAAAGCGGCGGGCGAGGACAACAGCGCGAAGCTGGTGGCCGAGATCTTTCGCAAAAACGGGGTTGATGCGCATTATGTCAACCCCAAGTCGGCGGGCATGCTGCTGAGCGACGACTTCGGCAACGCCATGGTGCTCCCCGAATCCTACGAGAAGCTGGCCTCCTTGAAGGACGCCCCGGGTGTCAGCATCTTCCCGGGTTTTTTCGGGTACACCAAGTCCGGCGCGGTCGCCACGTTCCCCCGCGGGGGTTCGGATATCACCGGGGCCATCCTCGCCGCGGCGGTGAATGCAGACTTGTATGAGAACTTCACCGATGTGGATTCCGTCTTTTCCGCCGATCCGCGCATTGTGCCTGATGCCGCGCCGATCAACCTGTTGACCTATCGCGAAATGCGCGAGCTGGCTTATGCCGGGTTCGGCGTGTTCCACGACGAGGCCATCATCCCGGCCGTGCGGGCCAAGATCCCGATCTGTGTCAAGAACACCAACCGCCCCGAGGCGCCCGGCACGGGCATTGTCCCCATCCGGAAGTATGAGGGCGGAGCGGTGGTCGGTATTGCCAGTTCGGACGGCTTCTGCGCGGTGTATGTGGACAAGTACATGATGAACCGCGAAGTCGGGTTCGGCCGGCGGCTGCTCCAGATCATGGAGGACGAGGGCTTGTCGTATGAGCATTCGCCCTCGGGAATAGACAACATCTCCGTGATTTTCCGCGAAAAGGATTTCACGAAGGAAAAGGAAGAGCGTGTCCTGGGACGCATCCGGACTGAGCTGGGGCCCGACAATATCGACCTCGACCGGGGGCTTGCCCTCGTCATGATCGTGGGCGAGGGGATGCACTACACGGTGGGCGTCACCTCCCGCGCAAGCACTGCGCTGGCAAACGCCGGCGTGAATATCGAGATGTTGAACCAGGGCTCCTCCGAAATCAGCATGATGTTCGGGGTCAAGGCCATGGACCGGAAAAAAGCGGTCCAGGCCCTCTATGAGGCTTTCTTTAAAAAAAACACGTGATACGACTGGCGGTGACTGATGAGCCAACGACGTAAAGTCTTTATCTATGACACCACCCTGCGGGACGGCTCGCAGGGCGAGGGCATCTCCTTCTCCGGATCCTCCAAGATCCAGGTGGCGCTCAAGCTGGATGCGTTCGGCGTGGATTACATCGAGGGCGGCTATGCCGGGTCAAATCCCAAGGATATGGAATTTTTCCATGAAATCCGCAAGCATACCCTCCGCCACGCGAAGATCGCGGCGTTCGGCAGCACCCGCCGCGCGGATGTGCCGGTGGGCGAGGATGACAACGTCCTGCGCCTGATCGAGGCCGGGACGCCGGTGGTGACCATTTTCGGGAAAGCCTGGCAGTTGCATGTCTCCGATGTCCTGCGTACCTCGGTGGCGGAGAACCGGCGAATGGTTTTCGAAACCGTGCAGTACCTGAAGCAGCGGGACCGGGAAGTGATTTTCGACGCGGAGCATTTCTTCGACGGGTACAAGGACAGCCCTGAATTCGCCATGGATGTACTCAAGGCGGCTGTTGAAGCCGGCGCCGATGCGATCGTGCTGTGCGATACCAATGGCGGTTCTCTGCCCCATGAGGTTTTCGCCATCACGGCCGAGGTGGCCCGGGCGTTTTCGATCCCGGTCGGCATCCATACCCATAACGATTCCGGCCTGGCAGTGGCCAACAGCCTGGAGGCGGTGCGCGCCGGCGCCGTTCAGGTGCAGGGCACCATCAACGGCTACGGCGAGCGGACCGGGAACGCGAACCTCTGCTCGATCATCCCCGCGCTGGAGCTCAAGATGGGCTGCCGGGCAGTTCCCGAGGGTTCCCTGAAACAGTTGCGGAACCTGTCGCTTTTTGTGGACGACCTGGTGAACCTGCGGCATGACGGGAAGGCTCCGTACGTGGGCGGCAGCTCCTTCTCCCATAAGGCGGGCATGCATGTGAACGCCGTCCAGAAAAATCCCCTGAGTTTCGAGCATATCCCGCCGGAGAGCGTCGGGAATGAGCGGCATATCCTGATCTCCGAGGGCTCGGGCTCCAGCAGCGTCCTGCTGAAGGCCATCGAACTGGGAGTGGATCTCAAGAAATCGTCGCCGGAAGTGAAGGAGATCCTGGACGCCCTCAAGGGGTTGGAAAAACAGGGCTATTCCTACGAGGCGGCCGATGCCTCGTTCCGGATCCTGGTGCAGAAGGTCCTCCGCAAGCACAAGTCGTTCTTCGAACTGGAGGGGTTCCGCGTCATTATCCAGAAGGGCGGCAAGGACAAGCCGTGCGTGTCGGAAGCCAGCGTCAAGGTCCGCGTCGGAAACGATGTGGAGCACTGTGTGGCGGAGGGTGACGGACCTGTCAACGCCCTGGATCGCGCCCTGCGGAAAGCCTTGATGCGGTTCTACCCGGCGATTGAAAAGGTGGTTCTAACCGACTTCCGGGTTCGCATCCTCGATCCCGAGGAGGCCACGGCGGCCAAGACCCGCGTGATCATCGAGTCAAGCGACGGGGAACAGCATTGGGGTACGGTCGGGGTTTCGGGCAATATCATCGAAGCCTCGTGGGAAGCGCTTGTGGACAGTGTGGAGTACAAGCTTTTCCGGGAAGAGGAAAAATGAAAGAGCTTGAGAAGCAGTACGATCCGAAATCCGTTGAAACCCAGTGGTACAACTGGTGGCAGGAAAAAGGTCATTTCCACGGCGACGCCTCCCGCGGGGGCACCCCCTATTGCGTGATGATCCCGCCGCCCAACATCACCGGCATTCTCCATATCGGTCACGCCCTCAACAATACCATCCAGGATATCCTCGTGCGGTGGCAGCGCATGGACGGCAAGAATACGGTGTGGATGCCCGGTACGGATCATGCCGGCATCGCGACCCAGAACGTGGTCGAGCGCGCCCTGCGCAAGGAAGGCAAGACCCGCCATGACCTCGGCCGCGAGGTCTTCGTGAAGAAGGTCTGGGAGTGGAAGGAAGAGTATGGCGGAACGATCGTGCGCCAGCTCAAGCGCCTGGGCGCCTCCTGTGACTGGGAACGGGAACGGTTCACCATGGATGCCGGCCTGAGCCAGGCCGTGGAGGAGGTCTTCTGCCGGCTCTATGACAAGGGGCTGATCTACCGCGCCAACTACATCACCAACTGGTGCCCTCGCTGTCATACCGCACTGTCGGACGAGGAGAGCGAGCACCAGGATACCACCGGCAAGCTGTATTACATCCGCTACCCCGTTAAACGTGACGGCAAGTTGACCGCCAGCGAGTTTGTCGTGGTCGCGACCACCCGGCCGGAAACCCTGCTGGGCGATGTGGCCGTGGCCGTGAGCCCCAAGGATGAGCGCTACAAGGCGCTGATCGGCAAGACCCTGAGCCTGCCGGTCCTGCACCGGGAGCTGCCGGTGATTGCCGACGAGTTCGTGGATCCCGCCTTCGGCACCGGCGCCGTGAAGGTCACGCCCGCGCATGACCCCAATGACTTTGACATGGGGCGACGGCACTCCCTGACCCCGATCAATGTGATGAACCCCGACGGCACCATGAACGAGGGGGCGGGGCCCTATGCCGGCCTGGACCGCTTCGAGTGCCGCAAGCGGATTGTCACCGACCTGACAGCTGCCGGCCTGATCGAGAAGATCGACAACCACCAGCATGCCGTCGGGCACTGCTACCGTTGCGATACCGTGGTGGAGCCGCGCCTCTCCCTGCAGTGGTTTGTCCGCATGAAGCCGCTCGCCGAGCCCGCCCTTCAGGCGATGCTCGACGGCCGGGTCCGCTTTGTCCCGGATCGCTGGAACAAGGTTTATTCCGAATGGATGACGAATATCCGCGACTGGTGCATCTCGCGCCAGATCTGGTGGGGGCACCGCATCCCGGTCTATTACTGCGATGCCTGCAACCACCAGTGGGCGGGCCGCGGGAAGCAGACGGAATGCCCGAAGTGCAAGGCGACGACCATCCGGCAGGACGAGGATGTGCTGGATACCTGGTTCTCCTCCTGGCTGTGGCCGTTCAGCACGTTTGGCTGGCCCCAGGAGAACCCGGACCTCAAATTCTATTATCCGGGCAACACGCTGGTCACGGCATCGGAAATCATCTTTTTCTGGGTGGCCCGCATGGTCATGGCCGGCATCGAGTTCATGGGTGATGTTCCCTTCCGGGAAGTCTATATCCATGGCACGGTGCGCGATGACAAGGGTCGCAAGATGAGCAAGAGCCTCGGCAACTCCATTGATCCGCTGACGATCATTGACGAGTTCAGCGCCGATGCGCTCCGCTACAGCCTCATGATGATCACGGCGACGGGGCAGGACGTGTTCCTGTCCAACGACAAGTTCGAGATCGGCCGGAATTTCGGAACCAAGATCTGGAACGCCGCCCGCTACATGCAGATGCAGGAGAAGGAGGAGGGGAAGACCCCCGCACGTCCCTCTGCCCTTGTCCCGGCCCTCAATCCCGCCCTGTTGAGCGCGGATGACCGTCATATCCTCGCCAAGCTGAGCCAGGCTACGGAATCCTGTACCGAGAACCTGAAGCGGTACCGGTTCAACGACGCCGCGCAGGATCTCTACGGGTTTATCTGGCACGAGTATTGTGACTGGTATGTGGAATATTCCAAGGATGTGCTCTACGGGCAGGATCCGGTCCGGCGGGCGGAAGTCCTGAAGGTGATGCACTATGCCTTCTCCACGGCGCTGCGCCTGCTGCATCCGTTCATGCCGTTCCTGACCGAGGAACTGTGGCATGGCATGGGGTACGGGGCGGACGAGGAGACGATCATGATGGCGCCCTGGCCCAAGCCCCTGACGGCGGAGCTGGTCCAATGGGGTTCCTCGCCCGACGTCGTGGCTTATGTCGATGCCCGCCATGAACTGATCCGGGCCGGCCGCATGCTGCGGACCGACTGCGGGATCGCCCCGGGCCAGAAGATTGACTACGTCATCAAGTCCAACTCAGCGGAACTGACCGCCCGGTTGAAGGCCGACACGGCGACGCTCAAGGCGATGCTCAAGGCCAGGGAGGTGACGGTGGACGAGGCGTTCACGCCCGGGACCGCCATGCCCGGCACCCTGACCGGCATCGGGACTATCTATATGCCCATTGAAGGGTTGATTGACGCCAAGGCCGAGTCCGCCAAGCTCACCAAGCAGCTCGAGGAGCTGGGCGGGCATTTGGAACGGGCCAACCAGAAGCTCAACAACCAGGCCTTCATCAGCAAGGCGAAACCCGAGGTCGTGGCCCAGTTCGAGAAATCCCGCCAGGACCTCCAGGAGAAATACCAGAAGACCAAGCGCCTTCTGGAAATGCTGGGCTAAGGCGCTGTCTCGCAATCAGGGTGGTCATCTCATCCGCCACATAAGCCGGAATACTTCACCACCCGCTTCGCTTGAGGCACCGAGACACAGAGAAGATAATGTTTCGTGAATTTCACGGAAGCGGAGTACCGTTTCCGTGAAATTCACGAAACACCTCTTGAAGGAATACAAAGAGGGGGAGGAGCGGTCTAGGCTGTGGAATCTCCGTCTATTTTCCCCGACCTGGAACCACTAGAAGGGCTTGAAGTAATTCCAGGAGAACGGAGGATGGAACAACACACAAAACCTCTCCTCCCCCTGGCTGCTTCCTCCTTCAAGAAGGGTTTCACGAATATTCCTGAATCGGTACTCCGATTCAGGAATATTCGTGAAACATTATCTTCTCTTCTCTGTGTCTTCGTGCCTCCGTGGTGAATCTTTTCTCCAAATTTGTGGGTATATGGGAAGCTAGCGAAGAGGGTGGTGATTTTGATGATGTTTCGTCATGATTGCCGCCACGATCACGGCGTACTGGAATGTAAACCCGGTTACAAACATCACGCCGCCGATGATGGTGCCGTGGGGGCCAAGCTGATTGATGAGCGGGTGAAACAGGAACAGGTTCATCCACCACCCGTGACAGAAGGATTCCGGAAATCCCGCATAGCGGAGCAGGCTGGGGATAATCGCCCAGGTTCCCACCGCCCAGGAGACGATCAGCCAACGCATGACGGAGGGTGCCAGTTCCCGGCCCCGGTCCCAGGCCTGCCTGAGCGCGGGTGCCTGCAGGGCCATCCCCACAGCCAATCCGACGGAGAAATGGAGCGCGGCGTGTGCCATCAGGTATTCTCCTGCCTGAAAAGTTCCCTTACCGCCACTGCGATCAGGGCCGCCGCTTCGAGGGCGATGCCGACGGCAAACCAGGACGAATCCTTCTCGAGCACGGAGTACCAGGCTGGAGAGGTCTCCATCTGGTCAAGACTGTAGTGCCAGAGGAATATGTCACTGTGCGGATTCTGGGCAAGCCGCCAGTAGAGCTCCTGATGCCCCAGCATGCGCGGGATGTCGGGCGCCACCGCCCATGCTGCCATGAAGGCCATGGACAACGGAACCAGGATCAGCATGACGGGAGTTGCCCGTCCCCTTCGCCGGAGATAGAGGAGGATCCCGATCACAAAGGGTATGGAGGCTCCGTATAGGACGTGGTTCATATCATTGTTTTCCGGGTATGGGGGGGATGGCCAGCCATGAACGCAGTTGTTTCGCCCGCCGGAAGGCATCGGTGGCCCGGCCATAATCCTTCAGGGCATAGCGGGTGTTCCCCAGTTCCTGCCAGAGCCGGTAATTCTGGGGGTCAAGTTCGGCCGCACGGGTCATGAATTCCTCGCCCTTGACGCAGAGTTCGCGGCTTTCCCGGTTCGCGCCTTCCCGGTACATGGTACGCCCGAGGTCAAGCCAGGCGGAAGATGTCGGCGCCCAGACCAGGGCCCGGTACAGGTCATTGTACTTGGCCGTGTAGAGATACGACGGGTCATCCATGTTCCGCAGGGTTGCGATCGGGCTAATGGCCAGCACCGCTGCGGCGAGAAGCCCCAGTCCCGCCGGCAGGCAGGCCGCCAGCGAGGCCGGAGGGGGCATGAGCAGGAGTCCGACAAGGGACCCCAGGACGAGGGCGTAGAGGGGCAGGTGGGCTGGAAAATCAAAAAGGCAGTGGACGCCTGTTACCATCAGGGCGCCGGTGACGGCGATCCCGATGACATCGGGGATGGGGATGCCCGTTTCGCGGATTCGCTGACGCATGGCCACGAGGAGCACCAGCGACAATCCCACTCCTATCAGACCGCCCTCCGCGAGAAGCTGGATGTATTCGTTTTCGGCATGGATCAAGCGGGCACCCACACTGGTCTGCCGTCGCTGCGGATACACCATGCGCAAGGCATTCATACCCGCCCCGAGTATGGGGTAGTCAGGCCAGACCCGAAGTGATTCGCGCCACTCCGCGAGTCGGCTCTGGACACTGTTGAGTTCGCCCGGCCTGTGTATGCCCTGGAGCCTTTCCCTGACGGCGGGAGATTGGGAGAGGATGGCCGTCCCTCCGGCAAGCATGAGGGCAAGCAGCAGGCACCCCCACAGGGCACGATGGCGGAAGGCGATGACCACCGCGGTAACTGAAAGGCCTGCGGTCATGGCCAGCATCGCCCCCCGCGAGAGGGAGAGAAAGACCGTCGCCATCATGACGCCGGTGAGGGCAAGGTAGAACAGGGAGGTGAGCCAGCGTCTTTGACTGAGGGCATGATGGGCCAGCGTGAGGGCGACGGGGCTCAGCATGGCTACAAAGCCCCCGAAATGATTACGGTTAAGGAAACACCCCACCGGCTTGGTCACGGCATGGGGCAGGGGGATGAACCACCAGAGGGAGTCGCCCTGCGGGATGATCCACTGTCCCAGATAGCCGGCAACACCGACGGCGGCTCCGGTCAGGGCAAGAAAATGAAGATGTCCGGTTTTCCATGACGGGGGCAGCGAGGCGGCTACCAGTGCGGCGCTGAATGCGGCGGCGAGCATCAGCAGGAATCGCAATGTTCCGGCGCGGTTCCGGGTGAGGGCAAACCAGGGGGTGCCCTCAGGCACAGGCACGCCCACCGTTCCCGCCTCATGGAAGGCGGATACGACCGCCTGATTCTGGTCATGCCGCAGGGAGCCAGCGAGCCCATCCAGTGCGGGGGGGAGGGGAATGGCCGTCAGGATGACAAACAGGAGGATGCTGAACAGGGTGAGCTCGAGAAAGGGGGTGGTGCGCGGAGTACTCCCGCAGGGGGGGAGACACGGATGGGAAGACCGTAGAACGGAAACGAGGCAGGCGGTGGCGCAGAGCACGGCGGCGGCGATGCCAACCGTGGCGGGGAAAAGACCGCCACCCGACACGGTCAGAAACACAATCGAAATCGCCAGAACAACAAATGTCGCTGCTGCGATCATGGTTTAATCCCTGCCCTTATGACTCATTCTCCCCGTCCCCGGGCCGCTCGTCCCCGGAACGGTGAAACAGGAACAGGATGCCGCCGGGAAGCCCCCAGAGCACTTGGAAAAGGTAGGGAATGAAAGCCAGCAGGAAGGCCTTCTCATCGGGGACTCCCAGGACGGACCAGAGCTTGATGGAGGCACCTTCCCGGATGCCGATACCGCCGGGTGTGATCGGGATGGCGCTGATCAGGGCCACCAGCGGGGAGAGGGTGAGGTAGGCCAATAGGGGTTGGTCAAGGCCCAGAGCCCGCCCCACCAGCGCAACTACCCCGACAAAAAGGAGTTGGATGGCCAGGCAGTACAGGGCCAGGCCCAGCAGCAGACGGGGATTCTTCCGGCACACATAGAAGGCGTTGTAGGCCCGCTCCAGGGTCTCCATGGTCTTTCCGACCAGCGCAATGTGGTTCCAGCGCTTCAACCAGGGGAAGACTTCGAAGAGATGGACGCTGAACGCCACCACACTGCCTGCAACCAGGATGAGGCAGGCGATGAGGGCCGGCCAGGCGAAGACGCGTGTGATGGGGTCCGACATGAAGAAGTCCCACCGGGCGAGGATCATGGCGCCCACAATCATGGCCATCACCAGCAGGCCGATGACCCGGTCGATGAAGATGGTGGTCACGGCCTCGGTTTTCTTGTGGTTGGTTTCCCGTGCCGTGTAGTACGCCTTGATGAGGTCGCCGCCGGTGGGACCGATCATGAACGAATTGAAGAACAGGCCGATGAAGAAGATGGTGTTCACCCGTTTCCAGCCCAGTTTCATGTCCTGGGCATCCAGGATCATTTTCCACCGCGCCATGCAGCCCAGGATGGGGATGAGGACCAGGGCAAGGCCGGCCAGCAGCCAGGGCCATTGCCGGACGGTGGCCTGCATGGCAGTGCCCAGTTGGGCCAGCCCCATCTTGTTCAGCAGATATCCCAGCACGGCAACGGCAATTCCCAGTTTTACAAGAATACCGAGGATTTGCCTGAACTTTTTCATGCGCCCTCAAGGATGTCTGCCAGCGTTCGCTCGATGGGGATTTGGGCGGTCCAGCCTGTGTCCTGCTGAATACGTTCAATATTCAGGACGGGGTTCTGGTCCCGTGGGCGGTAGAGGGCTTCGTCCCGGACGATTTCGGGGCTTACGCCAGCCAGCTTGCAAAGGCTGGCGAGGATGTCGCCCATCCGTATTTCGTGGCCGGATGTGATGTTGTAGGCTTTACCCGGATGCCCTTTTTCCAGCAGGAGCCGGTAAGCGCGGGCCACGTCCCTCACATCGGTGAAATCCCGGCGGTTGTCCAGGTTGCCGACTTTCATGACCGGGAGCGCACCATGGCGTATGGCGTTGATCTGGCGGGCGAATGCTGGAATGGCAAAATTCGGCGACTGGCCGGGGCCGATGTGGTTATGGGGGCGGGCCACCATCGAGTTCAGGCCGTAGTGGGTGGCATAGACCCGCGTGAGCTGGTCGGCGGCAGCCTTGGAGACGGCATATATCGTTTCAGGGTCCAGGTTGTCCTCTTCCCGGACCGGGGTCGCGCGCGCCCTCATCCCGTAGACATGGGCGCTGGATACACACAGGATCCGCGCCATGGAGCCTGCCTTGCGAAACCCCTCGAGCACGTTCATGGTGCCGATCAGGTTGACATCCATGATCGTCCGGGGCGTTCCGTTCGACGTCGCCGCCCAGCCGGCCAGGTGGAGGCAGGCGTCGGGCTTCAGGTCCGAGACGGTCCGGGCCACGGCCTCGGCATCCGTGATATTGGCCGAGACGAAACGTTGCGGCGGCAATTGCGGGGGCGGCGCGCCGATGTCCATGCCGATCGCCTCATGTCCGTTCGCGGCCAGCTCGTTCAAGACGTGCTTGCCGACAAATCCACAGGCCCCTGTAACCAGTACTTTCATGCTTCCCACGCTGTCCGGATGTGTTTCAGCCCCGCCTGGATTTCCTCGCCGGTGACGGAATGGCTCGGCTCCAGGACGCGGATAATATCATTTCGGGCGACATCCCGGAACAACTCAAATTTAATGCATCCGCCCGGAGGCATGAAGTGGTCCGCGGCAGGGGGGCGGACATCATGGATATGCATTCCGGCAATCCAGGGACTCAGGCGCTTGACCCAGCGGGCATGGCTGGTGAGCCCCAGATTTTCCCGGATCTGGCCGTGACCGAGATCGTGCCAGACGCGGAGCCAGGGCGAATTGAAGTGGGTCATCAACCGTTCAAGCTCCACTTCGGTGGGAATGGCCTCCCAGGTCGGGAGCAGTTCAAAGGCGAGGATGCGCTGAGTGCTTGCCAGGAGGGGGAGCAGCCGTTCGACGCCCGCGTAAAGGAAGGGGAGTTGGGCGGAGACAGCCTTTTCGCGGGCCAGAAGGAGCTTCATCCGGGCTTTCTCGTAAGCCTCATCGTATTGCCGTCCGGTCGCGGTCAGCTCAATCAGCTGCGGGGTGAGGGGCTTCATCTCGACGTTCCCGGCATGGGCGACGACCACGCGGGCGCCGACTTCCGCGGCGAAGCGGATGGTGTTCTCGAGATAGTGCAGGGCATTGGCCCTGACGTTGGGGTCTGACGCACACAACGTGAAGGGTTCCGGCGAGGGGTACGCCACCGGGGGGAGCGGGCAATAGGCGTGCACGCTGTCGGCCTTGACCCGCCCGGCCTTGATCATGTCGCAGACGCCGGGAACGAGGTTGGCGGTCAGGTCGAACCCCAATTCGACATGGTCAATGCCCAGATCGAGGATTTCCCCGATCATGGATTCACCGGTTTCGTGCCGGCGCGCGTTCCAACGGGTTGTCAGGCTGAAGATCATGGTTATAAACAAAGAAAGCTCCCTGAATGGTTGTCCAGGGAGCTTTCAGGGATTCAGTGACTGAATCAGATGTTGTACGCCGCGCGAGCGCGGGCACGGGCTGCCTTGCGGCGGCGTTGCTCACTGGGCTTCTCGAAGTAACGATGGGCACGGATCTCTTTCATGATCCCTTCCTTGTCCATGATCTTCTTGAGGCGACGCATCGCCTTATCCACTGTCTCGCCACGTCTTATTTTAACTTGTGCCACGTGTAAATGTCACCTTCCCTTCGTGGTCCGGAGCCGCGCTAGCGGGTCCTAGGACCAAACAGGCGCAAATATATAAGGCAGAAACGCTTGCAGTACAAGTAAAAGAAGCTGAATTCGTGCAGGGTTCTGGCTTGACCGTTCCTTGCCGGGGGGATACTGGTATGAGGAGAAAGGGACGGGAAGTATGAAGATTATCTGCGCCACCAATATGCCGTTTGTGCTGGAGGCATTCAACACGCTGGGGGAGGCCCGAGTCGTGGAGGGGCGCCATATCTCCGCAGCCGACGTGAGGGATGCGGAGATTCTTGCCCTAAGGTCGACAACCCAGGTCAACCGTGCGCTTCTCGAGGGGAGCCGGGTCCGGTTCGTCGGTACGGCCACGATCGGGACGGATCATCTTGATCTTGAGTATTTCAGGGAAGCAGGCATCCAGTGGTGTTTTGCACCCGGCTGCAATGCCAACA